>NZ_JAASHD010000010.1:0-86573 GCF_019734375.1 Clostridium sp. K04 | reverse complement strand
ATAACCAGTTAACATAACATAACTTTGAATGAAATAGTAAAAGTAGTGGTATTACATATACAGAAATTATAATTAATCTATTTTCTAATACACATGAAATACTATTTATCTTTAAATGGCTTTTATCCGTAATAATTCCTCCAAATATAAATAATATAGTAAAGTATATTATTTATATTAATAAAGTATTATCATTGTTTTTACTTTTTTGTAAATACTTTATTAATAATATTGACAATGAAAATTAAAGTAGTAAAATAATTATTATAGTATTAGCACTCATTGTTATTGAGTGCTAACAATAACTTATGAGATTAAAAAAGGAGAGAGTTTTATGGAAACAAAACAATTTAAAGCAGAATCAAAAAGATTATTAGATTTAATGATTAATTCAATTTACACTCATAGAGAGATCTTCTTAAGAGAGTTAATATCAAATGCAAGTGATGCAATTGACAAAATATATTACAAAGCATTAGTAGATGAAAATATAAACTTTGACAAAGATAATTATTTCATCAAAGTAACTCTTGATAAGGATTCAAGAACAATAAAAATTAGTGATACTGGTATAGGTATGACTAAAGAAGAGCTTGATGATAACTTAGGTGTTATAGCTAAAAGTGGTTCATTAAAATTTAAAAAAGAAAATGAAATTAAAGATGGTTATGATATCATAGGACAATTTGGTGTAGGATTCTATTCATCTTTCTTAATTGCAGATAAAGTTACTGTTATAAGTAAAGCATATGGAAGCAATGAAGCGTATAAATGGGAATCATGTGGTGTTGATGGATATACAATAGAACCATGTTATAAAGATTCTATTGGTACAGATATAATTTTACATGTAAAAGAAAATAGTGAAGATGAAAATTTTGATGAATATTTAGAAGAATATAAAATTAGAACATTAATTAAGAAATACTCTGACTTTATTCGTTATCCAATTAAAATGGATATAACTGAAAGAAGACTTAAAGAAGGTTCAGAAAACGAATATGAAGATATTATAGAAGAAAAAGTAGTAAACAGCATGGTTCCTATTTGGAGAAAAAACAAAAATGAACTTACTACAGAAGACTATGATAACTTCTATAAAGAAAAACACTATGGCTTCGATAAACCTTTAAAACATATTCATTTAAGTGTTGATGGAACAGTTAGCTATAATGCAATTTTATATATTCCGGAAAATATGCCTTATGATTTTTATACAAAGGATTATGAAAAGGGGTTAGAGCTTTATTCTAATGGAGTAATGATCATGAATAAATGTTCTGATTTATTACCTGACTACTTTGGATTTGTAAAAGGTATAGTTGACTCTGAAGATTTATCATTAAATATTTCAAGAGAAATATTACAACATGATAGACAATTAAGATTTATTGCAAAAAATATAAAAAATAAAATAAAAAGCGAACTTGAAAAAATGCTTAGAAATGATAGAGAAAGCTATGAAAAGTTCTATACTGCTTTTGGAAGAACACTTAAATTTGGTGTGTATGATAACTTTGGTGCAGAAAAAGATGTTCTTCAAGACTTACTAATGTTCTATTCATCAAAAGAAAAGAAGATGACTACTTTAGATGAATATGTAACAAGAATGTCTGATGACCAAAAGTATATTTATTATGCTGCTGGAGAATCTATTGATAGAATAGAAAAACTTCCTCAAACAGAATTATTACTTGATAAAGGATATGAAATATTATACTTTACTGATGATATTGATGAATTTGCTATTAAAATGCTTATGAAGTATAAAGATAAAGAATTTAAATCAGTGTCAAGCAGTGATTTAGGTATTGAAAATAATGATGCAGAAATAAAAGAAGAGGAAAATGATGCAGAAAACAAAGCATTATTTGATTCAATGAAAGATATCTTAAATGGAAAGATTAGTGCTGTTAAGATTTCTAAGAGATTAAAAAATCATCCTGTTTGTTTATCAAATGAAGGAGATTTATCAATTGAAATGGAAAAGGTATTAAATCAAATGCCTAATGCACAAGGTGTAAAAGCAGATAAGGTACTTGAAGTAAATGCTAATCATGAAGTTTTTAAAGCATTAAAGGATGCCTATGAAAATGATAAAGATAAATTGAATTTATATACTAATATTTTATATAATCAAGCATTATTAATTGAAGGATTAAGCATATCAGATCCAGTTGAATTTACTAACGACATCTGTAAATTAATGAAATAGTTATTGAAAAATTTCCCAGGTAATATTTATAATATTCCCTTAACAACGAAAAAGAATGTTATTAGAAATAACTCTAATAACATTCTTTTTATTATTCATATTTAAATTTAACACTAATTTCCTTAATTTCACCTTTAGAATTTTTTCTAATTGTAAAATTCTTTATGTCTTTAAATTCATTATCTAACTGATAAGCTAATTCATTAATAGTTGCCTTACATTTCTTAGATAAGTCATTGTCTTCAACAATTGTAAATCTAGATTTTTTACAAGTAGTTTCATTTTGCGAATCATCGATTACTACATAATAATCAGAAGTCTCCTCAATAACATAATATTCCTTGTTTAAAGTTAAACTATCGCATAAATTATTATTTATACATCTTAAAATCATATTTAATTCCTCCCTAACCCTTTTGCCTATATTATAGGACAAAATCCATAAAAATGAAATTGGAATTTCATATGAATTTAATAATACTTTTTAGTAGGAAATTATATTATTTACATAAATATATTTTACAACTCCTATTATTATCTTGTATAATCAACTTTGCATATATTTATGCAAATACCAAAGAAAAAGTAGTAATATAATGTGGAGGGATATTATGAATATAAATAATAATTTATTAAATGAGAAAATCAATCAATTAAAAAAGGGCCTTGAAATTGTTGGGGCAAATGAAAATTTATACAATAAAACTAATGATGAAATTATAAATGATATCTTAGATATGGCTTTTAAAGGTGAAACTTTAAAGTTTACTATAAATGATTCAGAATATACAATTAACGAATTAATTCAACTTAAACAAGAATATGAAAAACATTTCTTGAGAAATAAACTAACAACATTAAATTCAATTGTATATAAAATAAAGAAGTACGATACATCATTAGATTCATTAATTAGAAAGTATAAAAAGACAAGAGGATTAGAGGAATATAATAAAATTTATGCAAGCATAAATAAGACTTATAGACTTGATATAAATAAATTAGTGTTATCTAGTGTTAATAATATAGAAAATATTACTGATTTAGATGAGCAAGAACATCTTTATGGAGAATATTTAAATCAAAAAAGAAAACAAATAGTAGATGGTGTAGTTAGTAAAGTAGGGATAGTTTAATACTATCCCTTAAACACCTTTATTGTTAAAGTCAGGTACAAAATCTTCTGTATCAGTTCCGGCATCTTGGATAAAACCATTTTTAACACCAATAGATAATGCATAATTTATTAAAGAATCATAAACTTTAGGATTTATTGATTTGTTAATTTCGGGATAATCCTTTGCATTATACAATGGAGTATATTGATTCATCAATGAAATATATACCTTATCATTAAATGTATTATAAATTAAATCTATAACTTTTTTTGAATCAAAAAGTAACCCTGGTAACATTAAATGCCTAACAATTACTCCTTTTTTCATTATTCCGTTATTATCAAACACAGGAGGACCTACTTGTCTAACCATTTCTGATATTATTTCGATTGCATTTTTTGAATAGTTCTTTACCTTTGAATATTTCAATGAATATTTATCACTAAAATATTTGAAATCAGGTAAATAAATATCAATATATCCTTCTAATGATTTAATAGTATCTATAGTATCAATAGAATTTGTATTATAAACTATTGGCAAGGCTAGCCCATTTTTTTTTGCTATTTTTATGGATTCAATAATCATAGGAACATAATGAGTTGGTGTGACTAAATTAATATTATTTGCTCCTTTATTTTGTAATTCCATAAATATTTCTGCAAGTCTATTTATAGTGATTTCCTTACCATATCCATTTTGGGATATTTTAGAGTTTTGACAAAATACACATTTCAAATTGCAATTTGAAAAAAATACTGCCCCCGAACCATTTTCTCCTGAAATACAAGGTTCTTCCCAGAAATGCAAATCAGCTCGTGCAATCTTAATTTTATTATATGTTTTGCATACTCCCATAACATTTTGATTTCTATTTACTTTGCAATTTCTAATACATAAATTACAACTATTTAATAAATTTATATCATTCATATTTAACACCTCATAAGTGAAATTCATGTTTTTAATTCAGTTAATAAACTCTTTCGACTATAAAATGAAAAGATAGTTATTAAAAGTATAGCAATTTATAATGAATTAATCAATTTAAGGTATTATATAGTTATTTCCTGCTATTTGTGGTATAATTGACTCATAATCAAAATGTTGAGAGGTGTAAGATGAATACGGTAACGGTTATAATAAATGGTGTCGAATACAACTTAAGAGGAAAAGAAGACGAAAAATATTTGTTAGACGTTGCAGCTTACGTTGATACTAAAATTAGAGAAATTTCTGGAAGTAATAAAAAACTTAGTACAAGTTCTGCAGCTGTTTTAACTGCTGTTAATATAGCAGATGAACTTTTTAAATGTGATTTAGAAATTGGAAATATAACTAAGAAAAAAAATTCTCTTGAAGAACGTCATTTAACACTTAAAGAACGTTTAAGAGAATTAAAAGTTGAGATAGATGAGACTGCAAAAGCTAGAGCTGCCGAGGTAGATTCCTTAAATTCAATGATATTCCAAATGGAAGAAAAGTTAAAAGAACACGAAGAAATTAAAACACTTAATTCAGAATTAATGAAAAAAATCGAAGAATTAACTAAATTAAATAATGATTTAACATTTGAAAATAATACCTTAAATGAAGAAGTTCAAAAATTAAGTTCTGATAATATAAAATTAGAAACAACCATTAAAAATTGTACAGAAGAAATAAATAGTAGAGTTGCTATAGAAGAGTATGATGAACTTTCAAATAAGTTACAAAAAACTCAAAAAATAAATGTTATGCTTAGCGATGAAAATGATGATTTAAAAGAAAAAATAGAAAGTTTCAATTTAAAAATTAAATATTATACTAATCAAAATACAGAACTACAGGAAAATATATCAACTCTAAATGAGTGTATTAAATTTAAAGAAGCTGAGCTTAAAGAATTTAAAGAACTTAATATTAAACAAAGCTTAGAAGAAAAAAATATATTAGAAAATAAAATTTCTATTTTAGAAAATGATTTGCAAGATGCATTAAATAAAAAAGAGCTATTCAAATCTCGTAATAAGGAAATTAATTTCCAATTACAAAACTTCAAATACAAGGTATTAGATTTAGAAAAGAAGTTAATGGATAGTCAATTCAATTTAGCGGTTGAAAAAAGAGAAAAAAACCCACTATTAAGATAAGTCTGTTCAATCATGAGCAGGCTTATTTTAATTAATGTAGAAAAACATATTTAATTATGTTATAACAATAAGTAGTTTATTTTATAAGTATAAGAATACTAAATAAAAGTAATTAAAAATTTAATAATAATCTATATTTTAATTTATTAGTAGAGATTATTAACTAAATTGATTATTAGTTGAATAGTAAAATAATGTTTATAAATTTAATTTACTAATTCATTTTTTACAAATGATAACATTATTATTGAAACTTAGGAGAGATTTTTATGAATAAAATTGAAATTTTAGCACCTGCTGGCAGTATGGAAAGCTTATATGCGGCAATTAATAAAGGTGCAGATGCAGTGTATCTAGGCGGAAATAAATTTTCAGCTAGAGCATATGCTTCAAATTTTGATAACGAAAATATGAAAAAGGCAATTGATTATGCTCATAGTTATGGGGTAAAAATATATGTTACATTAAACACTATATTAAAAGAAAATGAAATTGATGAAGCTGTTAGATATGTAGGTTATCTATATGAAATAGGTGCAGATGCATTAATAATTCAAGATCTAGGATTATTTAAAAGAATAAAAGAAGAATATAATGATTTAGAAATTCACGCTTCAACACAAATGACAATACATAATGGTGAAGCAGCCATTTACTTCAAAGAAAAGGGATTTCACAGAGTAGTTTTATCAAGGGAAATGTCCCTAGATGAAATTAAACATATTTCTAAAGAATTAATGATTGAAACTGAAATGTTTGTACATGGTGCAATTTGTATAAGCTATTCAGGACAATGCTTAATGAGTTCTATAATTGGTGGAAGAAGTGGAAATAGAGGCAGATGTGCTCAACCTTGTAGAATGGAATATACTCTTCAAGGAGAAAAATCAGGTGAACAAAGAGGATATTTACTTAGTCCAAAAGATATGTGCACAATAGAAGATGTTAAAGATATTATTGACACTGGTACATTCTCATTAAAGATAGAAGGAAGAATGAAAAGACCTGAATATGTAGCTGGTGTAGTTGATAATTACAGAAAAGCTGTAGATAAAGTTATATTAAAGAAAAAATATAATGAACAAGAAGGTAAGGGACAATTATTACAATTATTTAATAGAAGTGGTTTTACTAATGCATACTTAAAAAGTAATACTGGTAAAGATATGATGAGCTTTAATTCTCCAAAAAATACTGGTGTACCTCTAGGTCAAGTAGAAAAAAATGGAGAAATTAAACTTAAAGCAGATATTGCATTAGGTGATGGTATACGTCATGCAGATAAAGGCTTCACTGTAAGTAAAATATTAATTAATGGCAAAGAGCAAAGTAATGCTAAAAGAGGTGACATAGTTAAAATTTTCCCTATTAATTATAAAAATGGTGAACAGCTATATAAAAGTTTGAATAAAGAGCTTTTTGATGAGTTAGAAGATTATATTAAACCATATGCTAAAAAAATATCCTTAAATGCCTCTGTTAAATTTGTTGTAGGTTCTCCTATAGAATTAAATATAAAATATAAAGGAAAAGATTATTGCTTTGCTGGTGAAGTTGTACAAAAAGCTGAAAAGCGTCCTTTAGATAAAGAAAGAATAAAAGAAGCATTAATTAAATCTGGTGATGTACCATTTAAATTAAACATTGTTGAATTTACAGAGTTTGAAGATGGATTTATGAGAGTTGCTGATTTAAACAACTTAAGAAGAGATTCTATAGAAAGCCTTATAAAAAGCATTTGTAAAGAATCAAGAAGAAAACGTCCTACAAAAAAATCATCTTCAAATGAAAAACCTAAGGCTACAGATGATACTCCTAAAGAGCTTTATAGCTGTATTACAAAAAATCAATTAAATGCATTGCTAGATTGTAATATAAATAATATTGCCTTTGATATTTTTAGTAGAGAGGAAAATGCATTAAGATTTTCAGATATAATTGAAACATTTGAAAAGTATAACGGAAATATTAACTTATATATAAAGACCTCATCTATAATTAAAGGTGAATTTAATAAGGTTTGTAGTGTTATAGAAAAAGTTAAACCTTATATAAAAGGAATAATAACATCTAATGTAGGATTAATAAACCTATATAGAAATTCCCTTCAAATTATAGGTGATTATAAACTTAATATAATGAATACACAAAGCTTAGAATTTTATCAATCAGAAATTTCTATTCCAACTTTAAGTATGGAACTTAATAGAGGTGAAATCAAAGAAATACTACGTAAAAATCATGGCAACAATGCCTATGTGATTTATGGTAAACCCGAATTAATGATAAGTGAATACTGTCCAATAGGAAGTACATTTGGTGGTAGAAAAACCAATGTTGATTGCAATGCAATTTGTACTAGAGATAAATTTACTTTAATAGATCGTGTAAATGAAAGATTAAGAGTAATGACAGATTTGTTCTGTAGAAGCTACATTTTAAATCCTGTACCTCTAAATTTATTTGATGAAGTTAATTACTTAAAAGATATAGGTATAAAAACTTTTAGATTTGATTTTAGAGATGAAACATATAATGAAGTAAAAAATGTTTTAAATATGTATGTAGGTAAAATGGAATATGATAAAGCAAACTATACAAAAGGTCAATTTAGAAGAGGTATAGAATAATTTTAGGAGGGTTATTATGAGAATATTAAACATAGTATTTTTAATTATTATATTTATTTTTGGTGTTTTCCAAATGCGAAGCTCTTCTTCTGTACTAAAAACAGATTGGTTTAAAAGTTTGAGTTATAATGAAAAAATAAATACTACAGGGAAAGTTAAAGCAAACTGGAAAAGAAGTATAATACTATTAGCTATTACTGTTTGTGAAATGCTTATTTTAATTTCATCATTTATTGGTAAAAATCATAATCATGAAGATATAATTAATATTGCATTACTAACTATAAGTGCAATAGTTACAATATCATTAATTATTAATAATCAAAAGCTAAATAAAGAATTAAAAAAATAGCATTTGTATAGGAGAAATTTATGAAGGAAAGAACTTTAAGAATTTTAGAATTTAATAAAATTAAAAATAAATTAAGAGGATATGCAGTAACTAGTGGGGGTAAGGAACTTATTGATTCCCTTACACCATATGGTTCTGTTTTTGAAGTAGAAAAGAAACTTGAAGAAACTAATGAAGCTTTAGATATATTAATTCGTAAAGGAACGCCTCCATTTGAGGGATTACACGAAACTAAAGAGGAACTAGAGAGAGCAGGAAAAGGTGGAACTCTTAATCCTGGGCAATTAATGAAAATAGGAAATATGCTTAGATGCTCAAGAAGATTTAAAGAATACGTTGCAAGAAAAGATGATGAGATTGGGTATAAAAATCTTGAAGACTTAGCTTATATTTTAGCTCCATTAAAAAGTTTAGAAACAGAAATAGATACTGCTATTATTTCTGAAGAAGAAATAAGCGACAAAGCAAGTGGTACATTATATAACATTAGAAGAAGTCTAAAAGAAAAAAATTCTTCTGTTAGAGAAAAGATTAATTCTATTGTTAGAAGTAATTCAAAGTATTTACAAGACTCTCTTTACACTATGAGAGGAGATAGATATGTAATACCAGTTAAAGCTGAATATAAGGGAGCTGTTCCTGGCTTAGTTCATGATCAAAGTTCAACAGGTGCTACTTTATTTATCGAGCCAATTAGCCTAGTAAACTTAAATAATGAAATAAAAGAATTAATGCTAAAAGAAAAAGCTGAAATAGAGAGAATACTAAGTGAACTTTCAGCCAAAGTGTATGATAATATAGACATTCTAAGAAGCAATGCAGATATATTAAGAGAACTTGATTTTATATTTGCAAAAGGAAAATATGCATCATCTTTAAATGCTATTAAACCATCTGTAAGAACAGATAGAAGTTTTGATATCATTGGCGGAAAACATCCATTAATAGATCCAAAAATTGTAGTTCCTTCTGATATTTATCTAGGTGAAGAATTTACAACTTTAATGATTACAGGTCCAAATACAGGTGGTAAAACAGTTACATTAAAGACAGTTGGTTTATTACACCTAATGGCATTAAGTGGACTTTTAATACCTGCTAAAGATGGTTCTGCAATTGGATTTTTTAAAGATATATTTGCTGATATAGGTGATGAGCAAAGTATAGAACAATCTTTATCTACTTTTTCATCTCATATGACAAATATCGTGTCAATTTTAGATGATGCAGATGCTAATTCTTTAGTACTATTTGATGAATTAGGTTCTGGTACAGATCCAACTGAAGGAGCTGCTTTAGCAGTAGCAATCATTGAAACTTTAACTAAAAGAGGATCTCGAATAATAGCTACAACTCACTATAGTGAATTAAAAGGATATGCACTTCGTACAGTTGGAGTAGAAAATGCTTCTGTTGAATTTGATGTAGAAACATTACGACCTACTTATAGATTATTGATTGGTGTTCCTGGCAAGTCTAATGCATTTGAAATTTCAAAAAGATTAGGCTTAAATGATGCTGTAATAGCTAATGCTAAAAACTTTATGTCTGAAGAAAATTTACAATTCGAAGACTTAATTAGAGATTTACAAGAAAAGAGTATTATAGCTAATAGGGATGCTAGAGAAGCAAAACATATAAAAGAAGAAGCTGAAAAATTAAAAGCAAAATATGAAGAAAAATTAAAAAAATTAGATACAGTTAGAGATAAAGTTTATGATGAAGCAAGACAAGAAGCAAAAGATATTGTTTCTAGAGCCAAGGATGAAGCTGATGAAATAGTTAAGGCTATGAGAGAGCTTGAGAAAATGGGAATTGCAGAAGGCGGAAGAAATAGATTAGAAGAAGAAAGAAGAAAATTAAAAGCTAGTCTTGAAGAAAAAGAAGCTGCTATGTTTAAATCAAGAGAAAATAGTGGAGAAGCTATTACTAAAGTTAATTTAGGTATGGAAGCATTTTTACCTTCATTAAATCAAAGAGTTATTATAGTATCTAATCCTGATAATAAAGGGGAAGTACAAGTAGAAGCTGGTATAATGAAAATCAATGTTAAATTGAAGGATCTACGTAAAGTACCAGAAGAGCCTAAGAAAAAGGAAAAGAAAAAGAGAGAAGTTAAATTAAACTTAAAATCAGTTGATAGCAGAATTGACTTAAGAGGAATGGATTCTGAAGAAGCTTGTTATAGAACTGATAAATATTTAGATGAAGCTTATCTAGGTAACTTAGGTGAAGTAACAATAGTTCATGGTAAAGGAACTGGTGTCTTAAGAAAAGCTATTAATGATATGTTAAAAAGACATCCACATGTTAAATCTTATAGACTTGGTGTCTATGGTGAAGGTGGAGATGGTGTTACTATTGTTGAATTAAAATAACCATAAATTATTAATGTAAATTCAGTTGAAACCCCTCCTTATTATGCTATAATTAAAGCAGACTAAGGAGGGATTTTATGTATCTTATAAGCGCATGTTTATGTGGTGTTAATTGTAAATATAATGGAGCTAATAATTATAATGAAATATGCGATAAGTTATTTTCTTCAGGAAAAGCAATATTAGTCTGTCCTGAACAATTAGGGGGATTGCCTACACCTCGTATTCCAAGTGAGATAATAAACTATTCTAAAGAAAACTCACAAAAAGACATTACTATTATAAATAAAAATGGAGATAATGTTAGCAAGGAATTTATTAAAGGTGCACAAGAGGTATTAAATATTGCAAAGAAATTAAATATAAAAAAAGCAATATTAAAAGAAGGAAGTCCTTCTTGTGGCGTTAATTACATATATGACGGAAACTTTAATGGCACTAAAATACCTGGAATGGGTATTACAGCAAAAATTTTAAAAGAAGCATCTATAGAAGTGATTAGTGAAAAGGATTTAGGAGGTAATATAAATGGGTATATTTGATTTTTTTAAAAGAAAAAAAGAAGAAAATGATGAGATAGCTTTAGATGAAGCTTTAAATATAAAAGAAATTAATGAAGGCGAATTTAATGGTCAAATGAATTCAGAAGAAGTTAATGAAAATACTTTTAATTATAATTTTGTTATTGATCATGTTGAAGAGTATCATAATACTAAAGAGCTTTCTCCAGAAGAATTAAAATCTCTTATAACTGGTGAAATATTAAAAGTAGTTGATAAGTCTCAAAACTTTGATTCAATGGAGCTATATTCTAAAGAAGCTGCAAAGGAAATAGGAATTGAAAATATATCAGCCTTAACAGAATTTTTATACGGTGGAATTTCAAAACCATCATATTTAAAAGGAAGATATAATGGTTTAGGAGCATGGCCTACAGCTGTAAAAAATGCTGTATTAACTATACTATATTCTTTTAATGAATATAGTGTTGATGAATTATTAAAAATAGCCAATGATAAATCTGCTAATAGCATAAAAGCTGTTAATTTACTTTGTAAAATGGCTGCAAAAGGAATAGAAGAAGATAAAATTATAGATTCTATAATTTATATTATGGATAATTTTAGTGATGAAAATATATTATCAACTTTAGGATTTTTATCACAAGTAAAAAACAATAATAAAGTTTTAAAAACTTTAGAAGTATACTTTAAAAAATACATTTATGATAATAATATTGAATCAGCGTATGATATAACTTTAAGCATAATAAATAATGTTGGTACATTCACAAGAGAGCAATTAATATTCTTAAAAGCAGTAGCATTAAGTGATGAAGTTTTAGAATTATCATTAATATTAAAGGATGAAGATGGTGAGTTTGATTTATCTTCAGTTTCAGAAGATTTAAGACTAAAAGCCGCATTAAGTTTTTATTCTTTACATGATAAAGATGAAGAAATTAATAGCAAATTACTTTATTTAAGAGATAATTCATTAGACATTGAACTAAGAAAATATCTAACTGAAATATTAGGGTAATAATTTATAGAAAAGAAGAATAAGATATCTTATTCTTCTTTTTTTACAAAAAAATAGAAAACTGTTGCTTTTAATACTTTAATGTGTTAAAGTATTAAATAAAGAAAGTGATAAATAGGGGGTACATTATGAAAGTAAAAAAAATAATAAGCAATATAATTTTAGGGGGAAGTATATTATCTTTAAGCATATCATTATTTGGATGTTCAAAATCAAATGAAATAGAAAGTACTTTAAGTAAAGATACTTTAATAGTTGGAATGGATGATGCATTTGCTCCAATGGGCTTTAAAGATGAAAATGGTGAAATTACAGGGTTTGACGTTGATTTAGCTAAAGCTTTAGCTACTAAGTTAGATAAAGAAGTTGAATTTCAACCAATAGATTGGACAATGAAAGAAACTGAACTTAATTCAGGTAATATTGATTTAATATGGAACGGATATACAATTAACGATGATAGAAAAAAGAAGGTTGATTTCTCAGTGCCATATCTAAAAAATCAACAAGTTATTGTTACATTAGGTAATAGCGATATAAAAACTAAGAATGATTTAAATGGTAAAAAAGTTGGTGCCCAAAACGAATCTTCTGCTATAAGTGCAATGGAAAAAGAAGCAGAGTTATATAGTAGCTTTAATGGTGGAAGTGCAATTACATTTGAGGATAATAACCAAGCTTTAATGGATTTAGAAGCTGGTAGAATTGATGCTGTAGTAGCAGATGAAATTTTAGTAAGATACTATATAAGTTTAAAGGGTGAAGATAAATTTAATATATTAGATGAAAATTTTGGTGAAGAAGAATATGGTGTGGGTATTAGAAAAGGTGACACTGAAATGGTAGAAGCATTTAATAAGGCATATAAAGAACTACAAGATGAAGGAACATTAGCAGAAATATCTATAAAGTGGTTTGGTGAAGATATAACTATCAAGGAAAACTAATTTTAAAGAGAGGAGAATCTAAATTGGAAAATATAATAACTTTTTTAAAGGATATACTTAATTATACAGCTACATTGATGCCTCAAGTTATAGTAGGATTAAAGTCAACACTAGAAATATTTACCTTAACATTAGCCTTATCTATTCCACTAGGTATTATTGTAGCATTAGGGAGATTATCAAAGATAAAAATAATAAATAAAATAACAAGTTTTTATGTTTTAATAATGCGTGGAACTCCTCTTCTTTTACAAATTGTATTTATATTTTTTGGACTACCAAACTTAAATATTGTTATAGATAGATTTCCAGCTGCAATTATCGCATTTACTTTAAATTATGGGGCATATTTTGGAGAAATTTTCAGAGCTGGTATTTCTTCTGTTGATGTTGGTCAAAATGAAGCAGCACAAGTATTGGGATTATCTAAAACTGATACATTTTTTAGAATAATTCTACCACAGGCATTTAAAACAGTTTTACCTCCAGTAGCTAATGAAATTGTAACTTTAGTTAAAGATACTGCTTTAGTTTATGTAATTGGTTTAGATGAACTATTAAGAGTTGGTAAAATAGCATGTAATAGAGATTCATCTTTATTACCACTTTTGATTATAGGACTTGTTTATCTAATTCTAATTGGAATATTCACTAAGCTATTGGACAAGCTTGAAAAAAAATATCAATATTACAGTTAAGAGGTGCTTATATGTTAAAAATAAGGGGATTGAAAAAAACATTTGGAAACACTTTAGTTCTTAAAGGTGTTGATTTAGATATTTTAGAAGGTGAAATTGTTGTTGTTGTAGGTCCATCTGGTGGTGGAAAAACAACTTTACTAAGAATAATAACTGGACTTGAAAAATGTGATGATGGAAGTATTGAGATTTCAGGAAATACTCTTTGTAAGGATGGAAAGTATTGTGATAAAAAGACTGCTAATATTATAAGAAAAGATGTTGGTCTAGTTTTTCAAAGTTTTAATTTATTTCCGCACAAATCAGTCTTAGAAAATATAATAGAAGCTCCAATACGTGTTTTAGGAGAAAAAAAGGAAAATGCAATAAATAAAGCTTTAGAAATTCTTAATTTTCTAGGCTTAAGTCATAAAGCTAACAATTATCCATGTGAATTATCTGGTGGTCAAAAGCAAAGAGTTGCAATTGGTAGGGCATTAGCACTTAATCCTAAATTGATGTGTTTTGATGAACCTACGTCAGCACTAGATCCTTCTCTTACTTTAGATGTTGCAAAATTAATAAGAAATTTAAGTAAAGAAGGAATGTCAATGCTTATAATTACACATGATATGGAATTTGCTAAACTTGTTTCAGATAAAATTGTCTCTATGGATAGTGGGAAAATTATTGAAAAACATATCTATAATAATTAATTTTCAACTTATAATAATATTATTGTAATACACATTCATAATTTCCTCCTTTTTATAGAATACTAATATTATGTTAAAAGAAGGAGCGATTTAATAATGAATGAAAAAACAATGAAATTTACAGATGAGCAAGGCAACAAAGTAGAGTATGCTATCTTAGAACAAAAACTAATAAACAAAACTGAGTATGTTGCAATGGCACCAGTTACCAATAAAAATGATGTAGAAATATTTAAAATTAAATTTGATAAGGATTGGAATGAAACCTTAGTTCAAGTTGAATCTGAAAATGAACTAAATATGGTAAGACAAGTATCAAGTATAAAGTTCTAATCTTTTAATAAACAAGATTTTTAATCTTGTTTATTTTTTTGTTAATTTAAATTATCACTAGAGGATTATTATCATTTATGATAATCTATATATTGAATAAAAATTCTAGGAGGTACTATGAAAAACTTAACATTAAGTAATAGAACTAAAGGCGTTTTATTTATTATAATGTCTGCTTTTGGTTTTGCAATGATGTCTGCTTTTGTTAAATTATCTGGAGATTTGCCATCATTTCAAAAAACTTTTTTTAGAAATATAACATCTTGTATAATTGCTTTTGGAATCATTTTAGTAAAAAAAGAAAGTTTCTTTGGCAAATTAGAAAATCAAAAAATACTAATTTTACGTTCTTTGTTTGGTACATTAGGAATAGTATTTAATTTTTATGCAATTGATAAGTTAGTATTATCTGATGCTAATATGCTTAATAAACTTAGCCCTTTCTTTGTTATTATTTTTAGTGCTTTATTCTTAAAGGAAAAAATAAATTTCAAACAAGGACTAGCTATCATCATAGCGTTTATTGGAGCTCTGTTTATCATAAAACCACAGTTTAACTTCGATATTATTCCATCATTAATTGGAGTTTGTGGTGCTATTTGTGCAGCAGCTGCTTATACATGCTTACGTGTACTTGGTAGTAGAGAAAAATATTATACAATTGTATTTTACTTTTCTTTTTTCTCAACTATAGTAATATTACCTTTTATGTTAATGGTTTATGAAAAAATGACACTAGTACAATTCTTATATTTAATACTAGCTGGAATTTTTGCAAGTATAGGACAATTTGGAATTACTATTGCCTATAAGTATGCTAAGGCTAAAGAAATTTCAATCTTTGATTACAGTAATATTATATTCTCTGCAATAATTAGCTTCATTTTATTTGGAGTATTGCCTGATTATTTAAGTATAATAGGATATCTCGTAATCTTTAGTGTATCATTATATATGTTTTTATATAATAAAAAGTTAGACAAAATTGAAAGTAAATAACTTATTAAGAGGTTGTATCAGAAAATTTGATACAACCTCTTTTATTCTAGTATTACTATAGTTATTTTATATGCTATAATTAATTTTTGAAAAGGAGTAGAGTAATGTGCAACAATAAAGGAACAAATATATTGGATATTCTTCTTAATAATGAAGATAAAGATGAATTAAAAATTGAAGTATATTTAAATAAGATTGATTATAACAGTAAAATTTCCGTAGAATTTAAAATTGGATTAAAGAAAACATCATCTAATAAACTTAATATAATAAAAGACATACGTCAATTTCTTGTTTATTATGAAAATCATATTCCTTTAAAATATAGCAAAGATTTTATATTTGATATTAATAAACAATTTTTTTCTAGTAAGGATTTAGCATTAATCAATTATATATATGAACTTTTAGAAATAGATGGATCAAAATTTAAGCATATTAAACCAAAGGACAGAACTATTGATGGAAAATATATATACCCACCCAAATATTTAATGAAAGAATTTTTTAATACTATAAAAGATCATAGAGTATATTTTAATGATAATTTTTTTAGCCGTCCAGTTGATTGTGAAATACAAACGGGTAATCCTTATTTAGAAATGAATTTAGAATATAAGAATAATGAATATATACTAAAGTTACTTTCTGATTTACCATTAACGTTAAATGATAACTTTAATATTATGATTAATGGTACAACTATACTTTTACCAACTAAAGATTTCATAAATAAAATTAAACCTTACTATGAAATATTTTCAAATCACACTAAGGTTATTTTCCCAAAAGAAGAAGAGGATAGAATTTTAAAACAACTTATTCCTACTTTAAATAGTTTAAGTGATAATTTAATATTATCTTCAAATATACAAGAAAAAGTAGTTTTAGCAAAACCATTATTTAATTTTTATTTTGATAAGGAAGATAATTTCATATTAATGACATTAAAAGTGCAATATGATAAATATGAATTTAATATATTTAATGAGTATGATCAAAAAGTAATATATCGAGATTATAATAAAGAGAGTCAAGTAATTTCACTTTTAAAATCTCTTGGCTTTGATCATGTTAATGGTAAATTCTATTTAACCTTTGGTGATAACTATATTTTTAATTTCTTTAAAAATAAAATTTATGATCTTCAAAACATAGGTACAGTATATTATTCTGAAAATTTTAAAGGAATTAAAGTTATTAATAACAAGAGTATTATAGGCCATATTTCCGTTGGTAAATATGATTATTTTGAATTAAAATTTGAAATAAAGGATATTCCGCAATTTGAAATAAATAATATTTTAAGAGCATTTAGGGATAACTTAAAATATTATAAACTCGAAAACGGAGAATTTTTAGATTTAGAAGAATTAGAGCTAAATAACTTCTTAAAATTAATAGATAATTTAAACTCTGATAATATAATAGAACATAATACTATTGAATTTCATAAAAGCAAAGGACTTTATACAAATGACTTTATAAAAGAAAATAAAATTAAGTTTTTAAAAGGCGTGAATAATTTAAAAAGCTTAAAATCGCAATTTAATAATATAGATAAATTAACATTTGAGGTGCCAAAAGAATTTGTTGGAGAACTTAGAAATTATCAATATAAAGGGTATTGTTATTTAAAAACATTATCCCAGCTTGGTTTTGGTGGAATACTTGCAGATGAAATGGGCCTTGGTAAGACAATACAAACTATAGCTTTTTTATCATCATATAAATGCAAAACATCATTAATAGTGGCTCCCTCTTCTTTAGTATTTAATTGGAAACAAGAGTTTTCTAAATTTGCACCTTCATTAAATGTAGCCTTAGTAAATAGTACAAAAGAATATCGAAGTAAAATTATAAATAATGCAAATAATTACGATGTATTAATCACTACATATTCACTATTAAGAAATGATATTAATGAATATGCTAATATTGAATTTGAAACTATAATATTAGATGAAGCACAAAATATAAAGAACTACAATTCACAAAATGCAATAAGTGTTAAAATGCTTAATGCTAAAAATAGATTTGCTTTAACAGGAACACCAATTGAAAATTCATTACTTGAATTATGGTCTATTTTTGACTTTATAATGCCTGGATATTTATTTGATAGAGATACTTTTATTGTTAAGTATTATAGAAGATATTTAGACTGTAAAGAACTTTCAGATGAATTTAAAAAATTGATAAAACCTTTTATTCTTAGAAGAATAAAAAGTGATGTATTGAAAGAACTTCCATCAAAAATTGAAAAGATAATAGAAATTGAACTTCCAAAGGAGCAGCAAGATGTATATGGTGTATATACTAATACTGTTATAGACTTAATTGAAAAGAAAATAGTAAATGATGAATTTTCATCTAGGAAAATCGAAATATTGTCTTATATAACGAAACTAAGACAAATAGTTTTAGATCCAAGTGTAGTTTTAGATAATTATCATGGTGGAAGTGGTAAAATAGATGCATTAATAGATATACTAAATGTAGCTGTAGAAGAAAATCATAAAATTCTTGTATTTTCTCAATTCACTTCAGTTTTAAGTAGTATAAAGAAACGACTTGAAGTAGAAAATTTAACTTATTGCTACTTAGATGGATCTCTATCCCAGAAAAAAAGAGATGAAGAAGTATTTAAATTTAATAATAGTGATTCATCTATATTTTTAATAAGTTTAAAGGCTGGGGGAGTTGGTTTGAATCTTCAAAGTGCAGATATTGTTATTCACTTTGATCCATGGTGGAATCCAGCAATAGAAGCGCAAGCAAGTGATAGAGCACATAGGATTGGACAGAAAAAAATAGTTGAAGTAATTAAACTTATTGCTAAAGATACAATAGAGGAAAAAGTGATCAAATTACAAAATGAAAAAAAAGAATTAATTAATAATATATTAGATGATAAATCACTTAAAAATAATCATATATTTGATTTATCAGAAGATGAAATACTAAATTTATTTAAATAAATAACTATAAGGAGAACAAATGGACTTAAATAAAGAATTTTTAGAAAAATACAATGATTTAATGAATGAAGATGTTGAAAAGGCATTAAACTTTTCTATTAACTGCTTAAAAGAAAGCAATAATCCAGATTTTTATGCATACATAGCAGATTGTTATATGTCATTAGAAGATTATGATAATTCAATACAAACATTAAAATTAGCATTAAATGAAAACTGCAATAATATAAGCTTTGTAAAAAGTCTTTTAGGTGAATCTTATTTCTATTTGGGAGATTTTAAAGAAAGTAATAATATTTTCTTAGAACTAAAAAAAGAAAACCCTAATAGTTTTTTTGTAATAGCTTATTTAATGGATATAAATATTTATTTAGAAAAATATGATTATGCCATAGAATTAGGCGAAGAAATTTTAAAATCTAAAACATTAAACAACAATGATACTGCATATATTTTAGTAAATATAGGTTGGATATATTTAAAATATAAAAATAACTTAGAAAAATCATTTACTTATTTTAAAGATGCACTTAATATAGATGAAAATTTAGGTAGAGCATATATAGGATTAGGAGAATATTATTATAGTATTCATGAATATACTGATGCTTTAATAAATTATGAAAAAGCTATAGATTTACAAGAAGGTACTATAGATGTTTACTTTGGAATAGCAATGTGCTATAAAGCCTTAAAACAATATGAAGATGCATTAAGTTATCTACAAATAGTTCATCAAGCAGATAGTACTAACGAATTATATATAAAAGAAATTGCAGAGATAGAAAAATTATAAATTTGAATTAACTTATTAAAAAGTGCTTATACTAAGGTTGAGGTGATACTTATGTACCAAAGTATAGGAATAAACCTAAGTAAAAGTTTGGATACAGCAACAAAAAGAATCAAAATTCCTGCTATTACTCAAAGAAATTATTACAAATCATGCAATAACTGTGAAGATGAAATATTAAATTTTTATAAATCTGATTGTGATGAAAGTGATTTAAATTATGATAAGAACTTTGATTATCTAGATGAGGATGAAAGTGATATAGATAATGAATGTAATTGTGGCTGTGATGATAATTGCATGATAGAAAAATTAAAAAACTTAGATTCAAAAGTTATAGTAGGTGCCAGTATAGGAGCATTAGTTGGTTGTGTTGGATTATATCTTTTACTTAGGAGAAAATAAAACATTTATGTGTTTTGAATAAGCGCCGTTAATAATATCGGCGCTTATGCTTTATTTTAATATTTAAATATAAAAAACTTTAGGAGAGTATAAATGAAAGAAATTATTATTTGTGTAGATAAAAATGATAAGGAAATTGGTTTCATAGAAAAAATGGATGCTCATATTAGAGGAATTCTTCATAGAGCTATTTCTGTTTTTATATTTAATGATAACAAAGAATTACTCCTTCAAAAAAGATTTAGTGGAAAATATCATTCACCTAGTCTTTGGACAAACACATGCTGTACTCATCCTAACAAAGGTGAAAAAACTAAAGATGCAGCTAATAGAAGACTGAAAGAGGAAATGGGCTTTTCTACAGATATTGATGAAGTATTTTCATTTATTTATTATGTTAAGTTTGATAATGAATTAATAGAACATGAATTTGATCATGTTTTCTTTGGAAAATACAATGGTTCTATTAATTTTAATACAAATGAAGTTGAGAATTACAAATGGATTTCACTAAATGAGTTAAAGAAAGACATAAAACTAAATCCTCAAATATATACCTTTTGGTTTATATATATAATGAATAATCATATTAATGAAATAGAAGAAGCTCTAAATAGAATATAATAAGTCACCTAGCTTTATTTATTAATTACTATTGTAAGATATTTAATAGTAATATAAAATATTTTATATCGATTAATATAATTATTTTAAGCTGGGTTAGAAAGGATAAAAAAGATGAATACAAAGAAACCACAAGAATACATAGCTAATATTTCTAAAGCTTCTGCTTATTTTGCCTTAAATAACGGTCCAATTAAGGAATTAGTTAAAGAAGGTAAGATTACTGAAGAAGAAGCAACAAATCTACAAAAGTACATGCAAAATCATTTATCATATCTTTACACTGTTTTACTTGAAGAAAATAACTTAAAGAAATTTGATTTAATTATAAGTACAATGAATAAGTTTTATGTTAATGATAAAGAAGAGGTTTTTATAGAAGATGATGGTTTTGATAAATTTTATAATAATTTATTTCCAACAACATCAAATATAACTATAAAATAGTTTTTTAATAACCATTGACCTTTTTCTAAATTATGGATATAATAGTATTAAATTTAAATTTTAAAATTCATAGATAAGGGATAGTAATATATCTTAGCTTCATTAAAGAGAGTTAGGGATGGTGAGATCTTAACAAGAAGGAGTTATATGAATGGGCCTTTGAGAAGTAAAGGGAAAGCAATGCTTAGTACCGGAAACCGTAACCTACACGTTATAGTAGGACAAGTATGATAGTACTTGGATTAAGTGATGAAATTTATATACTTAAATTTCATAAATTAGGTGGTACCGCGGATTATATACTCCGTCCTATTTTTAGGACGGAGTTTTTTTATTGCTTATAAGGAGGTGATTAATATGGCATGAAGTTTTGTTAAATTCATAATAGTAAAAAATCTTAATAAAAGTTATTTATGTTTAGGGGGAATTCAAAATGAAAAGAAATTTAAATACAAAAAAAATGGTTATGAATGCACTACTATTAGCAATAGGTGCCATATTACATCAAATTACTCCAGCTCTAGGTTTACCAATGCAACCTGATTTTGCATTAGCAATGTTATTTATTATAATGATTATAAATGATAATGATTATAAAACATCTCTTATTTGCGCTATAATAACAGGAGTATTTACAGCATTAACAACTAAGTTTCCTGGAGGTCAATTACCAAATATTATAGATAAAATAGTAACTGTAAATGTAATGTTTTTAGTTATTATAATAATAAATAAAATATCACATTTAACTAAACTAAACACTAAACTTGAAAAAAACATCTTGGTTTTATTAGTTTTTCCAATTGGAACATTAGTTAGTGGCACTACATTTTTATTATCAGCAAAATTTATAGTAGGATTACCAGCAAGTTTCTCACTTCTTTTTGTTACAGTTGTAATACCTGCTTTAGTAATTAATACAATAGGTGGATTTATTCTATATCATGCTATTAATGTATCATTAAAAAGGGTTTTAACTGTATAATTTCTAAAAGAGCAAATATATTAGCATATTTGCTCTTTATTTTTATAATATATTTTATTTATATTGAAATTTACTCTTGCTTTTGATACATTATAAATAATATTTTATGTGTTTAATATATTAGATATGAAATTATTATTTATATAATTAAGCATTAATCTAAGGAGGAAATATTATGTATATTGCATTTGGAAATAGAGTTTTAGATAGCAATGATATAAAAAATATTATTGAAGAAAATACTGAATTTAAAGTTATTAAAGATATGAGTAAAGGTTCTAAAAGAGAGGATATTGTTGCCTTTAACTTAAGTGTTAGTATTGATATGTTAAATGAAGAAATAAGTGAAAGTATAAATATTAATGAAGAAGATGAAGATTCTTTATTTGAAGAGTATATGGCAACAACAGAGGAACTTGGGTTTGAATTAGAAGAATACTTACCTGAAGACTCAATTATGGACTTTAAAGCTTATAAATGGGAACCATCTGATAATGATATTAAAGCAGTATTTGTTATGGCTAATGAAGAACTTGGAAATAATAAATTAAAAGATGTAATGAGAAGATTATTAACACAAGTCGAATAATCAATTATTAAATTTAAATAAAAAACAAGATAAAATAGTAATTTATCTTGTTTTTTATTATATATGAAAAAAATAGAAAAAATGGTACAATTATTTTAGAGAATATTTAATAAAATAAAATTATTGTTCATAAGTATTAAATATTGAACTTTAGTCGAGAATTAATTTGAGAGGTAATATATGAAAAGTACAGATTATATTGAAAAAATTGAAATAAACGATAATCCTAAAGGTACGTATTCAATTGATTTATGTCCTATTTCCAATACTATACGTTTTACAGCACAATATGATGGATGTATTTATGCATATGTAGTTGGTGATTTTAATAATTGGAATAAATCTGATGAATATAAGCTAACATGGCAATTAGATACACGTGATGGTTTATTAAAAATGATGAAAGAAGTTAAATTTCCAAATAAATTGAAACCTGGAAAATATAAATATAAATATATTTTAATTGACACCGATGGAAATGAATTATGGGTAGATTCAGAAGGTAGCGAAAAAAATAGCTTTAGTTTTATTTGGGAACCTATAAAGGACGTCTTAAAAATTTATTCTTCTAGTAATGTAGTAACTTATAAAAGACCCGTAGAATTACTAGGGGTTTGTAGTGGACTATACGGTAGAATTTCTCTTACAGAAATGAATTGGTCCATAGAAAATAGTTATCCTGGCATAGAAATCAAAAATAATTATTTATTTGTTGATAAAAATGTTCCAGAAGGATATGAAATTATTATTAATGGAACTTCTATAAATAATGAGTACAATTCAACTAAAAAAATTAAGGTTAAAAATAATAATTATGAAGGTACTTTAGTTCATTTTTATATAGAAGATAGCAATTATCAAGGAAATGATTTTATTTGGAATTGTTGGAGCTTTAGCGAGAATTCTTCTGGTGAAGAGAAAAATTTTAATTATAATACAGACTTTGGCTTTTCAACATATATTAATGATGATTACTTAATTGTAAGAAAAAAGCAGTGGGGTAATAATTGGATAAATTATTGGTCAGAACAAACCATTACTTATGATTTAAAAGGTAATTATAAGGATATTTACATTATCCATGGAGATAACAGAAGTTATAAATCACTTAGAGATGCATTAGTTGCAAGTCAAACTAATATAAAATTTGCCGTAATGGATAATGCTAATAAAGTTAAAATTTATCTTACTAGCGAGCCTTTATTAGGCATTGATTTTGAACTTTATTTAAATGGTGAAAAGATAGAGGGTACCTCTTCAATTATAAGAGGAAATAAAATAATTATAACAAATCTCCCTCGTCATATTCATGCAAATGACTTATTGTTAGTATCAGCCACTAACGCTTATAGGCCTTATAAAGTTATTATGCGTGATTACTTAGATAAATTTTATTATTCTAAAGATGATCTTGGAGTTACTTATTTAAATGATTCAATTTCATTTAAAATATGGGCTCCCACAAGCATAAAGGTAGAATTATTATTATTTGAGGATTGGTATATAAGTCATGAAGATGATGTAACTAAATATCAAATGACTTATGATTATAAAACAGGAGTTTATTCTACAGTTATAAATAAAGAAGATGCAGATGGTTTGTATTATTTATATAAACTTTATTTTAGGGATGTAGATGTAAATGGAGAAATTGTAGAAAATGTAACTTATGCAGTTGATCCTTATGCAAATTCAGTTTCTGTAAATGGTGATAAAGGATATGTATTAGATATTAATGAAAGAAATACTAAACCTATAGGATTTATTAATCATAATATTCCTCCATTAATTAATAAAGATGATTCTATTATTTATGAAATGCATATTAGGGATTTTACTATCGATAAAAGTTCAGGTGTAATTGATGGCCTGAGAGGTACTTATTTAGGAGCAGCAGAAGAAAATACAGTATATAGAAATCCTTATAGTGCTAAATCTATTAAGACAGGAATAGATCACTTATGTGAGTTAGGAGTAACACATGTTCATTTAATGCCTGTATTTGATTTTGGTTCTGTAGATGAACGTTTTCCAAGTTCTAATAACCGAAATTGGGGATATGATCCTAAAAACTTCAATGCACCTGAAGGCAGTTATTGCAGTAATCCTTATAATCCTGTAACAAGAATAATAGAATTAAGACAAATGATTATGAAATTTCATGAAAAAGGAATAAGAGTAGTAATGGATATGGTTTATAACCATATGATGTGCACTATTAACATGGATAATATAGTTCCAGGCTATTATTTTAGAACAGATCATTTAGGACGATATACAAATGGTTCAGGTTGCGGAAACGAACTTGCTTCCGAAAAGCCTATGGTTAGAAAGTTTATTATTGATTCATGCATGCATTGGATTAAAAACTATAAAATAGATGGAATAAGATTTGACTTAATGGAACTATTAGATATTGACACTACAAAGGAAATTGTACGTAAAGCAACTAAGATAGATAAAAACTTTTTAATATATGGCGAGCCATGGAAAGGTGGTAGTTCACCATTAGTTAATGGTACTTATAAAGGGTCACAAAAAAATGAAAATTTTTCTGTATTTAATGATACTTTTAGGGATGCAATTAGAGGAAATAATAATCCTTCTTGTGGATTTATAAATGGTAATTCTTGCAACTCTGATTTTGCTTGGAGCATAATAGAAGGATTGAAAGGTTCTATATATACATTAACATCAAACCCAAATGAAAGTATTAATTATATCGATGCTCATGATAATTATACACTTTGGGATCAAATAGAAAAAAGTCAAAATCCAAACTTGAACTTTGGTGATTATAGAAAAAATATCCCTAATCATCCTTTAAACTCAAGTCTTGTTAGACAGGATCTTTTAGGTATGTCCATCATATTTTCATCCCAAGGTATTCCATTTATCCAATATGGAGCCGAATTTTTAAAAACAAAACAAGGTGATCATAATAGCTATAAAAGTAATGATGACATAAACTCCATCAAGTGGTATGATAAGGAAAAATTTATTGATGTATTTAATTATAATAAAGGGTTAATTGAAATCAGAAGAAGTTTACCACATTTTAGACTTAGAGATACAGAACTGATAAAGAATAATATTAATTTTATCTTTGCTGGTAATAGTGAAAATTGTGGTGTTTTAATACAGCATATCAATTTAAATAATTATGATAAAGGTGAAGTTGTTGTTATTTATAATGGAACCAATATTGATAATTATGACGTAAACTCTTATGTTCCATCTTCAAGTAGTGGCTATTGGAATATCATTGCAAATGAAAATAGTGCTGGAATGAAAATCTTGAATACTGTTTTTAACAATCAAATCCCAGGTTTAAGGTCATATTCAATAATGATTTTATGTAATAATATCAACTTTTGTTAAATCTAAAAAATAATTATAATTTGATAATTAAAAGTAGAAAGTAAGATTAAATTTCATTTTAATCTTACTTTTTGAATTATTAACAAATAAAATACTTCTTTTAATCATATATTTATTCTGTGAATTAATTATAAAGGAGAAATATTTTGAAAGCGAGAAGTGCATTAAAAAATTTTGTTTTATGGGTAAGCCTAGCAATTGTAGTTAATATTTTTATTTATATTATTTTTGGCTCAGAACCTGGATTAGAGTTTCTTGGTGGATACATAATAGAATTAAGTTTAAGTGTAGATAATTTATTTCTATTTTTACTTGTCTTTACATCTTTTAATATACCAATCTCATACCAAAAAAGAGTTCTAACATATGGAATATTTGGTGCTATAGTCTTAAGATTTATGTTTATTTTCTTAGGAGTTGCAATTGTAAATACATTTCACTGGATACTATATATTTTTGGATTTTTCTTATTTTGTAGTGGTTTAAAAATACTATTCAACAAAGAAGAAGCTGTTGATTTTTCAGATAGTAAAGTATTAAAAATTATGAAAAAGATAATTCCTGTCACTGATGATTTATATGGTGAATGTTTTTTTGTACGTAAAAATGGAGTTTTGCATGCAACTCCATTATTATTAATTTTAGTATTAATTGAAAGTTCAGATATTATTTTTGCTATGGATTCAATACCTGCTATTTTTTCTATCACTACCAATCCTTATATAGTTTATAGTTCTAATATCTTTGCCATATTAGGCTTAAGAAGCCTATATTTTCTTTTAGCTAAATTAAATAGTATGTTTAAATATATAAAATATGGAGTGGCATTTATTTTAATGTTTACAGGAGTAAAATTATTTATAGCATTCTTTGGAATAACTATTTCAACAATGGTTTCACTGCTCGTAATAGCAATTATATTACTAGTTAGTATTTTATTTTCATTATTATGTACTTAATTATCTACTTTAGAATAAGATAATATGAGGCTTTTTAATTAATAAGGAGGTAACTTCTTTGGCAGATGCTCTTGATTTACTTATTTATTTAGACGAAGCATTAACTAAGAATTTAAATTCACTAGTTATTGATGGTTATATAGAAAAAAGAACTTCTAAATTTATTGAAGATAGAACCTTAAGTGCTAAAACTGGAAATGAAGGATCTAACCAACATTATGGAGAAGATAGATGTATTCGCGACGAGCGTGATGGATATAAAGGGAAAAATTTTACTGAAGCAGATACTGTAACAACATTAAATAAGGATAATCAATCTGTTGAAGGTAGAAGATTTATTAGACGTGAAGAAGAGTTGACACGAATATATACAACTTTTGAAATTCATCAGCAATTATTACAAGGTTTAAATGAAGCTAATTTAATTAAAGAATTCTCCGAATATTCTTCAATTGATAGTATAAGTGCTGGAGATTATATTAAATTAAGTGGTAATATTACTAATGAATCTATGGTGTCATACATAGATAGCCTATCAAATTTACTTTCTAGTTTAGGAACTGATAATTTAAATTGTATATGTAATTCTTCTAATGAATTAAATAATTCACTGATTAATTATAATACCATGTATAAACAAGTTGATTACTTAAAATCACTTTTAACTGTTAATAACAGTCAAGATATGATTATTAAATGTGGAAATATAGATGTTGTTCTAACAGTAAATAATAATAATTTTGTTAGTACTTATGCAAATATTTATGAGGGGGAAGAATGTCCTTGTACAGTAGTAGGAAAAGTTATACGAAAATGTGATAGTAATCATTGTATTCATTTACTAAGAAAATCAGGACAAGCAAATTTTTATGAAAACTTTTTAAGCTGTTGTTCTCCCTTAATGCAGAAATTGTCCAGCAATGGAATTTATTTACCAGAACAACCACGATTTAAAGTTCCAGGGGAGTCTTTACTAGTTGTCCCAATAAGTATGATTATATAAACAATTTCTTTTAAATAAAAATAAGAAGTCGTTAAGAAATATAATGACTTCTTATTTGATTATTTGCTTTCAGAAAGAATAAAATCAATAATATTCATATAAAGTCCTAAAGCTTCCTTATTAGATAAGTTTTCTAAATAGTGAGTACAATTTTCTAAGGTATAAAAATCAAATTTATTGTTTAACTCTATTCCACTTTCATATAATTCAACGGAAGTATCGTATGGAACTATATTGTCTTTTTTACTATGTATTATCAAAGTATCTGGCAAATCCTCTTTAATATAATTAATAGGACTATATAATTTCGAATAACTTTCTATATCTTCTGCAGTAAAGTTATCAACAATCTCGCTTGGCCCTGCACTTAAATTAATTTTACTTAAATCCGAAGGTCCAAATAAATCAACTATATATTTTACCTTTGATGGATATTCTTTTAGCGAAACGTCTCCGACAAATTCATCATCATCGGAAAAAGCTGCAATCATTGATAATTGTGCACCAGCTGATGGTCCAATAAGTCCAATATTATCTACATCAAAATTATATTTATCTTTGTTTTTATACACCCATCTTATTGTATCTTTTACATCTGATATTTGCTTATCAAATATCACTTCATCATCCATTAATTCATAAGATGTACTTATAACAGCAAACCCTTCATCTTTTAGCAAATCAATTATTGATGAAATAGCCTCTGGTATAACCTTATCTCCATACACCCATCCGTTTCCAAATACATAAATAATTACAGGCTTTGGATCCTTTATTTCTTCATTAATATACAAATCCAATTTTAGTGTTTCACCATCATTCCTTTTATAAATAATATCCTTATAGGTTATATCTTTTATAGGTTCACTATAAAAATCGCTTGATATAGTTGCTAAACTATTACTTAATTTAAGAACCTCATATAAAAACTTAAAACGTATTGAATTTAAAACTCCTATAATTAAAGTTATTAAAATAATTATAATAAATAATGTTCTTTTTTTTCTCATAGACTCCTCCGATATATAGTTATATATAGAATTATTGCCATAAATTCTCTAAATATTAAAATCATATAAATTTTATTGGCTTTTTTTTACGAATAATGTTACAATATTTAAGAAAAATATACATATAAGAGGAGTTGTTTTCTATGCAAAAATATAAACAAGAATTTATAGAATTTATGGTTAAAAGTAATGTTTTAAGATTTGGGGAATTCGTTACAAAGAGTGGTCGTCAAACACCTTTCTTTATTAACACTGGAAATTATACAACTGGAGAACAACTTGAGAAACTAGGGGAGTTCTATGCTCAAACAATTAAAGAACGTATAGGTACAGAAGTTGATGTATTGTTCGGACCTGCTTATAAAGGAATTCCATTAACTGTTACAACAGCTATAGCTATGAATAAATTATATGGAACTAATGTAGAGTATTGCTCTAATAGAAAAGAAGTTAAAGATCACGGTGAAGGTGGTATTTTACTAGGAGCAAAATTAGATAATACAAAAAAAGTAGTTATAGTTGAAGATGTTATGACTGCAGGAACTTCAATTTATGAAACTGCACCAATATTAAAGGCTCAAGGCGATGTTGAAATATGTGGATTAGTTATTTCAGTAGATAGAATGGAAAAAGGAAAGGGAGAACAATCTGCTCAATCAGAAATCAAAGAAGCTTTCGGTATAACAACTTATCCAATAGTAACTATGGCAGAAGTAGTTGAATATTTATATAATAGAGAAATAGACGGAACTATATATATTGACGATACTATTAAAGAGGCTATAGCAGAATATTATAAAAAATACGGTGTTTAATAAAAAATAGGATAATGTAAAAACATTATCCTATTTTTTAATACATAACATTTATTTGATAATCATTTTGCTTAAAAGCACTTAAGATATTTTGTATATGTTCATGTCCATTAGTTTCAACTGTTACTTCTAATAATACATTATGAATTCTATTAATTGCTTTAAATTGATTATGTTCAAGTTTCACTACATTTGCATTTTCTTTAGCTAAAATCTCAGATATTTTTAGTAATTCACCTGGAACATTTTTAAGCTCAACAGAAAAACAAAGTAATCTACCCTTAGATACTAAGCCATTATTGATAAGTGATGATATAGTTAACATATCTATGTTACCTCCACTTATAATACAACATACCTTTTTATCTTGAACATTTAATTTATTAAGTGCTGCTAAAGTAACTACTCCTGAAGCTTCAGCTAATAATTTATGCTTTTCAGCTAACAAAAGAAATGCTTCAACTATTTCACTTTCAGAAACAGTAATAATCTCATCAACATAATCTTTTACTATTTCAAATGTTCGATTCCCAGGTGTCTTAACAGAAATACCATCTGCAAGTGTATTTACAGAATCTAATGTACAAATCTTATTGTTTTTTATACTTAATGCCATTGAAGGAGCTCCTTCGGCTTGGACCCCAATTATTTTAATATTTGGATTTAGTTCTTTTGCAGCAAGACTAAGTCCACTTATTAATCCACCTCCACCAATTGGAGCTATTAAATAATCAAAATCATTTATATCCTCAAAAATCTCTAAGGCAATTGTTCCTTGTCCATAAATTACGTCCATATCATCAAAAGGATGTATAAATACTCTTTTTTCCTCTTCTTCTAAAGACTTAGCTTTCATAAATGCATCATCGTAGCACTTTCCATGTAAAATAACATTTCCACCATAATTTTTAGTTGATTCTACTTTTAAGTATGGTGTAGTTTCAGGCATTACTATGGTTGCATTAACACCAGCTAATAAAGAAGCATATGCAACTCCTTGTGCATGATTTCCAGCAGAAGAACAAATAACACCTCTTGATTTTTCTACTTCATTTAATGATATTATTTTATTTAATGCACCTCTTAACTTATATGCACCAGTTAATTGTAAATTTTCACATTTCATATAAACATTATTTTTACACATTTCGCTAAAAATATTACTATATAATAATGGTGTTTTTACAACTGTATCCTTTATGTTTTCTCTTACATTTATAATTCTTTCTAAATGCATAATATCTAGCCCCTTTTCTTTCATAACTAATATTTATAAAAATAGTAATAATTATATATTATCATAAAATAATCCATTAATCGATTATTTTTACATAAAATATACTTTAGCTCAACTTTTCTTTATGTAATTAAAGATATAGTTGTATTAATTTAATATTAAATATATAATTACCTTGAATATTAAGAGACGGAGTGAAAATGATGGAAGAAAGATTACAAAAGTACATGGCTCAATGTGGTGTAGCTTCTAGAAGAAAATGTGAAGAAATAATCTTAGAAGGTAAAGTTAAGGTTAATGGAGTTGTGGTTAAGGAATTAGGTACAAAAATTGATCCAGAAAAAGATACTGTAGAGTTTAATGATAAAATTATAAAAATAGAAGAAAAAAAAGTATATATTATGCTTAATAAACCAGAAGGTTATATTACTTCTGCTAAAGATGAAAAAGGTCGTAAAACTGTATTAGATATAGTGAATGTAGATGAAAGAATTTACCCAATCGGGAGATTAGATTATGATAGTTCTGGTTTGCTTTTATTAACTAATGACGGAAGTATATACAATAATATAATTCATCCTAGAGTAGCTATAAAGAAAAAGTATATAGCTAAATGTAGAGGAAAATTTACTGAAAGTGATTTAAAGAAATTTAAATCCGGAATAGATATTGGAGGATATGTAACTGCAGAGGCTGAAATAGATGTAATTTCTGAAGAAAAATCTTTTAATTCAAGAAAGAATAGCAACGAAATTATATCTACTGTTGAAATATCAATACATGAAGGAAAGAACAGACAAATAAGAAAGATGTGCGCTTCTTTAAATCATGAAGTAATAAGCTTAAAAAGAGTTTCTATAGGAAATATAAAACTTGGATACTTAAAAAAAGGTCAATGGAGAAATTTAACTTCTGAAGAGTTAAATTATATAAAAAGTTTATAGGAGTTTTTTATGTTTAAATATGTATCTGATGTGAGTTTACTTTCTCACAATATTATTAAAGAGTATATTACAACTAAAGATATAGCTGTAGATGCTACATTAGGAAATGGTTATGATTGTGACTTTTTATCAAATAATTTTAAGAAAGTGTATGCTTTTGAAATTCAAAAGAGTGCTTGTGATAAATATGTTGATAAGAATAATAATGTAACAATTATAAATGAATCACATGCCAAAATCGATAGCTTTGTGAAAGAACAAATAAATTGTGTTTGCTATAATTTAGGATATCTTCCAGGTGGAGATAAAAACATAACTACACTTGCAGAATCAAGCTTAGAAAGTATAAAAAAATCATTAGATTTACTAACATCAAATGGTATTATATCAATAGCTATTTACAGGGGGCATAATGAAGGTAAAGATGAGGAAAATTGCATTATTAACTTTGCCAAGAATTTGCCTAAAAGCAAGTATGGTGTAATGATACATGAATGTATAAATAGATCTAGCACATCACCACTATTAATGATAATTGAGAAAAAATAATTATTATTTGAATTTCAATTTATTTTACTTGCATTTTTTTGTATTTCAGATTAATTATTTCATTGATTATATTAATAAAAAATGCTAAAATGATTGAAGTTAATTGAAATAGGAGAATGAAATAATGGAAAGAACTAACAACGATGAATCAAAGGATTTAATGAAATTAATTCAAATGAGATTTCCAAGGCTTAGTAAAGGGCAAAAGCTAATTGCTGAATACATATTAAAAAATTATGATAAAGCAGCATTTATGACTGCCGCAAAACTAGGTGTTTCAGTTGGAGTTTCAGAATCTACTGTAGTAAGATTTGCAATAGAATTAGGTTTTTCAGGATATCCTAAACTTCAAAAATCGCTTCAAGAGTTAATTAAAAATAAATTAACTACAGTACAAAGATTAGAATTATCTAGTGATTATATTACTGAAGGTCATGCTTTAAAAGGTGTATTAAAAGCTGACATGGAAAATATAAGAGCTACAATGGAAAAAATAGATTATAATACATTTGAAGATGTAGTAAATAATATTTTTGCAGCAAAAAGAATTTATATTATAGGATTAAGAAGTTCTATGGCATTAGCTGAATTTTTAGGGTTTTACTTAAATATTATCCTACAAAATGTAAAAACTGTTGGATATGGTATTTCCGATATTTTTGAACAAATGATTAATGTAGGTGAAGGCGATTTAGTTATAGGAATAGGGTTCCCACGTTATGCAAGCAGAACTATAGATGCATTAGCTTTTGCACAAGATAGAGGTGCAAGAGTAGTTGCAGTTACTGATAGCTTTTTATCTCCACTAGCAACTAGAGCAGATTATGCACTAATTGCACAAAGTAATATGGCATCTTTTGTTGATTCATTAGTTGCTCCATTATCAGTAATAAATGCATTAATAATTGCAGTGGGAATGAGAGAAAAAGATAATATTTCATCAACGTTTAACAGTCTTGAAGAAATATGGCAAGAATATAATGTTTATTCATACAATAATCGTAATGTTGGTGATGATTAAATTTCAATAAAAAGGAATTAACATTTGTTAATTCCTTTAGTTATTATAAACAAATAATATAGGAGGACTTTAAATGGCAAAAGTCATAGTTATAGGTGCTGGTCCTGCTGGAATAATGGCAGCAATTCACGCATCAAAAAAACATAATGTAATTCTTTTAGATGGTAATGATAGAATAGGTAAAAAGTTATTTATTACTGGAAAGGGAAGATGTAATGTTACAAATGCAAAGGATATAAGTGAATTTTTCGACTATATTCCAGGTAATCCTCATTTTTTATATAGTGCTTTATATTCATATACAAATGAAGATACTATAAATTTCTTTGAAAATGCAGGAATTAAATTAAAAACTGAACGTGGTGGTCGTATTTTCCCAATGTCAGATAAATCTTCTGACATAATTAAGGGACTTTCAATTGGCTTAAAAGAAGCTAATGTACAAGTTAAATTAAATTCAAAAGTAACTAATATCATTTATAATAATGATAAAATAACTGGAGTAGAGATAAATAATACCACAAAGTTAAATGGAGATCATTTCATATTAGCTACTGGTGGTGCTTCTTATCCACTAACAGGTTCTAGAGGTGAAGGGCAAAAGTTTGCTAAATCTCTTGGACATACAATTATAGATTTAAAACCTTCTTTAGTTCCAATTGAACTAAATGAGCCATGGCTTAAGGAGTTAATGGGATTATCTCTTAAAAATATATCTTTAAGTATTTTAAAAAATAATAAAGTAGTCTATAAAAATCAAGGTGAAATGATGTTTACTAATTACGGAATGTCAGGGCCATTAGTATTAAGTGGGTCAAGATATGTAAAAAATGATGGTAATTATGAAGTTTCGTTAGATTTAAAGCCAGCTTTAAATGAAAGTGAACTTGATAAGAGATTACAAAAGGATTTCTTAAAATATCAAAATAAAGAATTTAAAAATTCTTTAGATGATTTATTACCACAAAAAATGATTCCTTTAATTATTAAACTCTCAAATATACCTGAAAATAAGAAAGTCAATGTAATTACAAAAGAAGAAAGAAAGAATCTTGTTTACCTTCTTAAAAATCTTAAAGCTAAAATTAAAGGCCTTCGCCCTATAGAAGAAGCAATAGTGACTGCCGGTGGTATAAATACATTAGAAATTGATCCATCAACGATGAAGTCAAAAATAATATCAAATTTATCATTTGCAGGTGAAGTTATTGACGTTGATGCCTTTACTGGAGGATATAATGTGCAAATCGCATTATCAACAGGATATATAGCAGGAAGTAGCATTTAAGCTAGATTTTAAATCTTTAACTTATTAAATTAAACTTACTTAAAATTCCAATTAAGTGAGTCTAATTTCCTTTATTATTGAGAAATTTTATTTTTAATATTATAATGTACTAGTACATAAGATAGATGTAAATGTTTGAAAGGTGGATAATTATTATGAGAATATCTGTAGCGATAGATGGACCAGCAGGAGCGGGGAAAAGTACAATTGCAAAATTAGTAGGTAAAAAATTCGATTTAATGTATATAAATACAGGTGCAATGTATAGAGCTGTGGCTTTATTAGCTAAAAGAAACAATATTAAAACAACTGACGTTGATGCGTTAATGAATATGATTGATAAAATGGAGATGCATTTTGAAAATGACGATTTAATATTAGATGGCGTTAATATTCAAGATGAAATTACACTTCCAGAAATAAGTGAAATTGTTTCTGAATATGCTTCTATTCCTGAAGTAAGAGCTAAGCTTGTAAACTTACAAAGAAAGATGTCTGAAAAATATGATGTAATTATGGATGGTAGAGATATTGGTACTGTAGTACTTAAAAACTCAAAATTCAAATTTTTCTTAACTGCAACACCAGAAGAAAGAGCTAGAAGAAGATTTATAGAATTAGTTAATAGAGGTTTAGACGTTAGTTATGACAAGCTACTAGAAGATATCATCAAAAGAGACTATATTGATAGTAATAGAGAAGTAGACCCTTTAAGAAAAGCTGATGATGCAATAGAAATTGATAGTTCAAACTATAATATTAATGAAGTAACTGAAATAATTTGTAATTTTATAGAAAATGCCTTACAATAGATAAGAAGAATATTTTAAACATAGGAGAAATATTATGAAAGTATTATTAGCTGAAAATGCTGGTTTTTGCTTTGGAGTTAAGCTTGCTGTAGATGAAGCAATCAAAACTCAAAATAAGTATAATAAAAAAATATATACATTAGGTCCGTTAATTCACAATAGTGATGTAGTTAATTATTTAGAAGAAAATAATATATATGCTATAGATATTACCGATGTTGATACGCTAAATGAAGGAGATGTTATTTTAATAAGATCTCATGGTGTATCAAAAAAAGTTTTTGATTATTTAACTGATAAAGGACTTATTGTTATTAATGCAACATGTCCTTTCGTAACTAATATTCAAAAGAAAGTAAATAAATTTTCAAATGAAGGTTACAAAATTGTTATTTTAGGAGATGAAAATCATCCAGAAGTAATAGGAATTAATGGCTGGTGTAATGATTCTGCTATCATTACAAAAGATGGTAGTTTTAATGAAAAATTATCTGGAAAAGTATGTGTTGTATCTCAAACTACCGAAAAAGAAGAAAATTGGGATAAAACTATTAATAACCTATCAATAAATACTTATGATGATTTAAAATCATTTAATACTATTTGTGCAGCAACAGAAGAAAGACAAAAAAGTGTTTATGAATTATCAAAAAAAGTTGATTTTATGGTTGTAGTAGGTGGAAAACATAGCTCAAACACAACAAAGTTATATGAAATAGCTAAGAAAAATTGTGAAAATACTATTCACATTGAAAATGCTAAAGAAATCTCAAAAGATATTTTAAAAGATAAAGATATAAAAACTATAGGGGTAACAGCTGGAGCATCAACTCCAGATTGGATTATAAAAGAAGTAATCAATATTATGGAGGGATTTTAAAAATGGAAGAACAATTAATTTTAATGAATGAAATGGATAGAAGATTTCGTATAGGTGATGAAGTTGAAGGTGAAATACTTTCAATTAAAGATAGTCAATTACAAATATCTTTAGTAGGATATAAATCTGATGGTGTTATTCCTTTTAAAGAATTAGCATCTGAGGACAGAATAAATTCAGTTTTAGAAAACTTAAAAGTAGGCGACAAAATTAAAGCCAAAGTTATAAAATTAAAAAATGAAGATAATTACGTTGTATTATCAAGATTAGAATATGAAAAGGAATCTACTTTAGAAAAGCTTGAAGAGCTATTCAATACAAAAGCTGAATTTGAAGTTGTTATAAAAGATGCTAAAGAAAAAGGCTTAGTTGCTTATTATAATGTTGTTAGAATATTTATACCAGCTTCACAAATAGATATTAAATATGTTGAAGATAAAGAAAGCTTAGTTGGAAAAACATTAAATGTAAGATTAATAGACTTTTCAAGAGATAATCTTTCAAAGATTGTAGCTTCAAGAAAAGTAATTTTAGAAGAAGCTAAAGCAGAAAAAGAAGCTGCAGCATGGGAATCATTACATGAAGGAGATATAGTAAAAGCAGAAATTAAGAGATTTACAAAATTTGGTGCTTTTGCTGAAATCAACGGAATTGACGGATTAATTCACTTATCACAAATTTCTTGGAAACATATTAACTCATGTGAAGAAGTATTAAAAATTGGTGAAATTGTTGATGTTAAAATACTAAGCTTAGATAAGGCTGAAAAGAAATTATCATTAAGTATAAAAGCTTTAACTCCAGAACCATGGAGCGTAGTAGATGAAAAATATGCTGTAAATTCAGCTGTTTTAGGAAAAGTTGTAAGAATCAATGATTTTGGTGCATTTGTAGAATTAGAACCAGGTATTGATGGATTAGTTCATATATCAAAAATAAGTCATGACCATATTAAACATCCATCTGAAGTATTAAGCATTAACGAAGAAGTAAAATGCATAATATTAAGTATTGATAAAGAAAACAAAAGAATTGCTTTAAGCATTAAAGATGCACAATAATTTTAGCAATATAAAGAAAGATTACACATATATATAAGTGTAATCTTTTTATCTATAAGGGGATTATTAGAAAGTTAAGTTTAGGGGTTATGTATGGTATTATTAGAAAGGTTATCCAGTAATAATTTTGAGAATTTTAAAAACTTAAATTTAGAGAGATTTAGTAAAGAAAATTATGATAAAAACTTTTTTGAATACTATGAAAACGAAAAATTTTTTCTAAAAATTTTTTTAAAGAAATTTGTTAAGCTATTTATTTATAGAAAAGAAGTTATAGGTTATATATGGTATGAAATTCCAGTGGAAATGCCAGTGAGAGTTTGGTCTTTATATATTAAACCTGAATATATTGATTTGTTAAGTCCAGAAATTTTAAAAAGCTTTAACAATACTATTCTCTCTTATGAAACATGTAATGATGAAGATACTAATAGAATGCTTATAAATTTAGGATTTAAAAAAGTTAAACCCTCTTTATTAATGAATATTGAATTAAGTAATTATAATAAAGCAGCTCAAGTTGCTCTTTTAAAAAATAGCTTAGAACATAATTCTAATGTAATTAACTCTTTAAATAACTTATATAATGGGAATATAAGAAACATTAATATTACTACTGAAAAAGTACTATTAGATAGAGATGAAGAGTTAAGATGTAAAATTCAAAATTCAGTTTTTTCAGCTACAACAAGGATTCCTCTAGAAGTAGAGGATATACAAAATGACATTGAACAAGATTATTATATGGAAGACTTATCTTTGTTTATAAAATTAAATAATATTGCAATAGGTTATGGCCAAATAATATTTAATCGTGATATGTATACTGTAGTTAATTTTGGAATACTTAAAGAATTTAGAGGATATGGATTTGGTAAAATACTATTAAATGAATTGATTAATGCCGCAAAAAAAATGCAAATTAATGAATTGTTTATTAGAGTAGAAGAAAATAATTATAGTGCCCTAAAATTGTATAATTGGATAGGATTTAAATCTAAATCTATTATTAATAAGTGGGAAAGATAGATAAAATTATATGATTTTAATTATTTTTTTTAATTATGAGTAAAAGAGTATAAGCTATTAAAGCTTTTACTCTTTATTTTTTACAAAATTTTATGTTATAATACATTGAGATTTGATTTTACATAAATAACAATGGAGGAATTAGTAATGGCTAAAGAATTTGATTATAAATTATTAGATAATATGAAAGAAACTGATACTAAAGAAATGAAACACTATTATATTCATACATATGGTTGTCAAATGAATGAAGAGGATTCTGAAAAACTTTCTGGAATGCTTAAAAGATTAGGCTATACTAGAACTGAAGATAAAAATGAAGCAAGTATAATTTTATTTAACACTTGTTGTGTAAGAGAAAATGCTGAAAATAAGGTATTTGGTAACTTAGGTCAATTAAAAAAATTAAAAGAAAAAAATCCTGATTTAATAATTGGTATTTGTGGTTGTATGATGCAACAAGAAGGAATGGCTGATAAAATATTAAGTCAATTCCCTTATGTTAATATAATATTTGGTACACATAATGCTTATAAGTTCCCAGAGTATTTAAATAGAGTTAGAACTGAAGGTGTTCAAATAAAAGAAATATTCAATAAGGAAGAAGAAATTGTTGAAGGATTACCAATTGATAGACAAAGTGATGTTAAAGCATTTGTAACTATTATGTACGGATGCAACAACTTCTGTACTTATTGTATAGTTCCTTATGTTAGAGGAAGAGAAAGATCTAGAAAACCTGAAGATATAATTAAAGAAATAAAGGGACTTGTATCTCAAGGATATAAAGAAATAACTTTATTAGGTCAAAATGTTAACTCTTATGGTAAAGGTCTAGAAGAGGAAGTATCATTTGCAGATCTTTTAAAAATGATTAATGAAATAGAAGGATTAGAAAGATTAAGATTTATGACTTCTCATCCAAAAGACTTAAATGATGATGTTATTATGGCTGTTAAAGAATGTGGAAAGCTATGTGAACAAATTCATTTACCAGTTCAAAGTGGTTCTGATAGAATCTTAAAGAAAATGAATAGACATTATACTAGAGAATACTATATGTCTTTAGTTAATAAAATCAAGAAGGAAATCCCAGATGTTTCATTAACAACTGATATAATTGTTGGATTCCCTGGTGAAACTGAGGAAGACTTCTTAGATACTTTAGAATTAGTAAAAGAAGTTCAATATGATTCAGCATTTACTTTCATATATTCAAGAAGAAATAATACACCAGCTGATATGATGTTAGATCAAGTTTCTGAAGAAGATAAACATCATAGATTTAATAGATTAGTTGAAGCAGTTAATGCTGGAGTTATAGCTAAAAACAAAGCTTATGATGGTAAGATTGTTGAAGTATTAGTAGAAGGTACTAGTAAAAATGATGAAAGTAAACTTTCTGGAAGAACTAGAAACGGAAGATTAGTTAACTTTACTGGAGATAATGTAAAAGTTGGTGATATAGTAAATGTTAAAGTTACTAAAGCACAAAACTTCTCATTAGTTGGTGAAGTAGTAAAATAAGTACAATAAGGATAGCTCTTAATACTAGAGTTATCCTTATTTTAACGTCTATAGAATTATAAATATAATATAGGAAGTAAAAGTTAAGAAAAGCTGTGGTTTTAATCAAAATCTCTTAAATCTTAATTATTTTATCTTACCTATACTCTTACTTTATAATATTAAAAATATGTTGTATAATACATGATAAACAGCTAAAAAATAGGCTTTATAATATAATTAATGGAGGTAACTATCATGGCATTGACACCGATGATGAGGCAATACATGGAAATAAAGGATAAATATCAGGATTGTATCCTTTTTTATAGATTAGGTGATTTTTATGAAATGTTCTTTGAAGATGCAAAAACAGCTTCAAGAGAGTTAGAATTAGTTTTAACAGGAAGAGAATGTGGCTTAGAAGAAAGAGCCCCAATGTGTGGAATCCCATTTCATGCTGCAGCTAACTATATTTCAAGATTAGTAGGCAAGGGATTTAAAGTAGCAATATGTGAACAAGTTGAAGATCCTGCTGTAGCAAAAGGAATAGTAAAAAGAGATGTAATTAAAGTAATAACTCCAGGAACATACTCAGAAAATAATGGTGAAGAGGAATATAAAAACACTTATATTATGGCTATTTATAATTCAGATGGATATTATGGAATAGCCTCTTCAGATATATCTACAGGTGAATTTAAAACAACATTCTTTAAAGAATTAAAAACAACACTTTTAGATGAGGTATCAAAAATATCACCAAAAGAAGTACTTGTTGATGTAAACTTTAATGAAGAACTTTTAAATGAAATACATAATATTTCAAATGCATTAATTACTAAAAAGAATGTTATGAATTTTAATTGTACTGATGAGGAGCTTATAAATCAATTTAGTGAAGTTGAAGTAGCTGGGTTAGATTTAAGAAGTAAAATTGCCTCTTCAATATTATTAAAATACATATTAGATACTCAAAAGATGAGCCTTTCTAATATAAATGTTTTAGAATCATATGACATAGTAAATTATATGACTATAGATAGTAGTTCTAGAAGAAACCTTGAATTAACTGAAAACTTAAAGGAAAAATCAAAAAAAGGCAGTTTAATTTGGGTATTAGATAAAACATCTACTACTATGGGTGGAAGAACACTTAGAAAATGGATTGAAGAGCCTTTAATTAATAAGGAAGAAATAAATAAACGTCTAGATTCTGTAGATGAATTATTTAATAATATTTATTTCACAGAAGAATTAAGAGAGTCATTAAAAAACATTTATGATATAGAAAGAATTGTAGGTAAAATATCTAATAAAAATGTAAATGCTAAAGATTTAGTTTCTTTAAATATGTCTTTAATGAAATTGCCTGAAATAAAAGAAAAACTATCAGTGTGTAAAGCTGATTTATTATCTGATTGGTATAACAATTTAGATGTATTAGATGACATTAGAACGCTTCTTTCAAAAGCTTTATTAGATGATCCTTCAACTTCTGTTAAAGAAGGAAATATTATAAGGGAAGGATATTCAAGCAAGGTAGATGAGCTAAGAGAGGCTAAATTAAACGGAAAGCAATGGATAGCTTCATTAGAAAGTAAAGAAAGAGAATTTACAGGTATTAAGTCACTTAAAATTGGTTATAATAAAGTATTTGGATATTATATTGAAATATCTAAAGCAAACTATAATTTAATTCCTGAAGGAAGATATATAAGAAAGCAAACACTAGCAAATGCAGAACGTTATATCACTGAAGAATTAAAGGTAGTAGAAGAAAAGATTTTAGGTGCTGATGAACATCTTATGGCTCTTGAATATGAATTATTTGTAGAGCTTAGAGATAAAGTTGAAGCTCAAATTCCAAGATTAAAATGCAGTGCAAATATAATATCATCATTAGATGCCCTTTCTACATTAGCTAAGGTGGCTGTAGACAATGATTATGTACGCCCTGAAATTAATACTAATGGAGATTTAGATATAACTGATGGACGACATCCAGTTGTAGAAAAGGTAATAGGTAATGGTGAGTTTGTATCTAATAATACTAAAATTAATACTACAGATAATAGACTATTATTAATTACAGGTCCTAATATGGCAGGTAAATCTACTTATATGAGACAGGTAGCTTTAATTACATTAATGGCTCAAATAGGTTCATTTGTTCCTGCTAAAAGTGCTAATATATCAGTTTGTGATAAAATCTTTACAAGAATTGGTGCTTCAGATGATTTAGCAGGTGGAAAGTCTACATTTATGGTTGAAATGTGGGAAGTATCAAACATATTAAAAAATGCTACACCAAATAGCTTAGTCTTATTAGATGAAGTAGGAAGAGGTACTTCAACTTATGATGGATTAAGTATTGCTTGGTCAGTAATAGAATATATATCTAATAATAGTGATTTAAAATGTAAAACTTTATTTGCTACACATTATCATGAATTAACTAAATTAGAAGGAATAATAGAAGGTGTTAAAAACTATTCTGTTGCAGTAAAAGAAAGTGATGATCAAGTTATATTCTTAAGAAAAATTGTTGAAGGTGGCGCTGACCAATCTTATGGTATTGAAGTAGCAAAACTTGCAGGATTACCTATAGAGGTAATAGATAGGGCTAAGCATATTTTATGTAAATTAGAAAATGAAAAATCAATAGAAATTGATAAGTTATTTAATAACTATAAAGAAAGTAACGATAATAACATTAAAGTTAAAGAAGAAGCTGCTGTTGAAAAAGAGGATGTTGAAGTTATAGAAGATAAAAAAGTTACAGAAATACCTTCTATAAATAAAACTGAAAAAGAACCAATAGTAGTAAAAGAAAACACTGAAATGATGCAAATTGATTTTAATATGATTGGTAAAGAAAGCTTATTAAATGAAATTGCTGATATAGAAGTAATGACGATGACACCATTAGATGCAATGAATACTTTATTTAAAATTGTTCAAGATGCAAAAAAACTAAAATAGGAGGTGCTCTATGAAAAGAATAAATATATTAGATGAACATACATCTAATAAGATAGCTGCAGGGGAAGTTGTAGAGCGCCCTTCCTCTGTAGTAAAGGAACTTGTTGAAAATTCAATTGATGCTAATTCTAAAAATATTACTGTAGAAATTGAAGATGGTGGAATATCAACAATTAGAGTAATAGATGATGGGGTAGGTGTACATAACCTTGATATAGAAAAAGCATTTATGCCTCATGCGACTTCTAAAATAAAAAATGTTGAAGATATTTACTCCATTAATACTTTAGGTTTTAGAGGGGAAGCACTTCCATCAATTGCTTCTGTTTCAAAATTAACATTTAGAAGTAAACCAGCAGAATGTGATTTTGGAAAAGAATTAGTTTTAGAAGCTGGCGAAAAAGTTTCTTTAAATGATTTTGGTATGAATAATGGATCTTATATGGAAGTAAAAGATTTATTTTATAATGTTCCTGCAAGAAGAAAATTCTTAAAATCTACTTCTAGAGAAGGAAGTTTAATTAATGATATTATTTTAAGAGTTGCATTAAGTAATCCAAATATCTCCTTTAAATTATTTAATAATGGTAAAAAAACTCTTCATACTTATGGAGATGGAAATTTATTAAATGCTATTAGAACAATATACGGTAAAAACATCTCTGAGCATGTATTACCTTTTAATTACGAAGATGATTATTTAAAAGTACATGGATATATAGGTAAAGAAATAATTGCTAGAGGTTCAAGAAATAATGAAAGTATCTTTGTAAACAATAGATATATAAAAAATAAAACTATTGTTGCTGCAGTAGAAAATGCATTTAAATCATTTTCAACAGTGAATAAATTTCCTTTCTTTGTTTTATTTATAGAATTAAATCCTGAGGATATTGACGTTAATATACATCCAACAAAAGCTGAAATTAAATTTAAAGATGAGAGAGTTATATATAAGAGAGTATTTGATTCTGTTCATTCTGCTTTAAGAGAAGATATTTTTAATTCCTTTGCTGAAAAAGAAGATAAAGAACCAGTAGAAGAAATTGAGGAAATTAAGTTAGATTTAGATACACCTCTTCCTTTAACACAATCTATAGCTACATCAACTTTTGAAACAAGTGAATCATTAATACAAAACAACAAAGTTGAACCATCTATTAATGATATATACAATAATATTACTATTCATGATGTTGCAAAAGAAGAGGATTTATATAATAGATTAAAGGAAATAAATAAAAACAAACTTCAAAATCTTAATAACAATTCAGTAAATGATAATGTATCAATTTACACTTCACCTAATAACACTAATTACATTGAAAAAAATGAAAGTGTTAATTTAGATTACACTAATAAATCTAATTCATCTCCTACTATGAACAATAATGTAATTAACGAAAGTAAAGAGATTGAAGGTAGTTTATCACAAGTAAAAAAGGCAAAGTTTCCAGACTTAAGAATAATAGGGCAATTTAATAAAACTTATATTTTAGCAGAATACTCAGATACACTTTATATAATTGATCAGCATGCAGCACATGAAAAAATACTATATGAAAAATATGTTAATGATATAGAAAATGGTGAAATAGTAGTTCAACAACTTCTTATTCCTTGTCTTATAGATTTATCTTTAGATGATTATGAGTGTTATAAGGAAAACAAAGAAATTTTCATTAATTCAGGCTTTGTTATAGAAGAGTTTGGAGGAAATACAATTTCATTAAAGGAAGTACCATACTTCTTAGGAAAATTAGATTCAAGAAACTTTTTATTAAGTATAATCGATAATTTAAAGAATTTAGGAAGTGGAAAAACTGTAGAGGTAAAACTAAATAAAATTGCAACAATGGCATGTAAAGCAGCTGTAAAGGCTAATGATTACCTTACACAAATGGAAATGGAAAAATTAATTTTTGATTTAAGATATATTGATAATCCATTTAATTGTCCACATGGAAGACCTATTATCATAAAATTTACTGAATATGAATTAGATAAAAAGTTTAGACGAATAGTATAGGAAGGTTAAAAAAATGAATAATAAAATACTTGTATTAGCTGGCCCTACAGCAGTAGGAAAAACGGCTTTATCGATAGAATTAGCTAAGAAGTTAAATGGCGAAATAATATCTACTGATTCTATGCAAATATATAAATACATGGATATCGGTTCAGCTAAAATTACTACTGAAGAAATGGATGGAATAAAACATCATATGATAGATGTTACTACACCAGATAAACCATTTTCCGTAGTAGACTTTAAAAATATGGCACAACCTATTATTGATGATTTACTATCAAAGGATAAACTTCCTATTTTAACTGGAGGAACAGGCCTTTATATAAATGCATTAACATGTAATATGAATTTTACTGATGCAACTAATGATGAAGCTTATAGATTAGAATTAGAAGAACTTGCAAAAGAACACGGTGATATTTATATTCATAATATGCTTAAAGATATAGACCCAGTAAGTTATGAATCAATACATCCAAACAATAGAAAAAGGGTTATAAGAGCTCTTGAAGTTTATAAGGTAACTAATAAACCATTTAGTTCTTTTAATGCAGGAGAGGACTTCTACAAAAGTAAATATGACGTACATTACTATGTATTAAATATGGATAGAGAAAAACTTTATCAAAGAATTAATAAGCGTGTAGATATTATGTTTGAAAAAGGTCTTTTAAATGAATGTATTAAATTAAAAGAAAATGGGTATAATTCTCTTATGCAGGCAATGCAGGGTATAGGATATAAAGAAGTTTTAATGTATCTTGAAAATTCTATATCATTAGAAGAGGCTACAGAAATGATTAAACAAGGATCAAGAAATTATGCTAAACGTCAATTAACATGGTTTAGAAAAGATCCAAGAGCTATTTTCTTAAATAAAGATGAATTATCTGATGAAGAGATAATTAATATAATAACAAATGATATAAAATCTAATTAGTTATTAGCCATGGAGGTGGTTATATTGAATAAACAAAGCAATAATATTCAAGATATCTTTCTAAATAATGCTAGAAAAAGCAAAACAGCTGTATCTATTTATTTAGTAAATGGATTTCAATTAAGGGGTATCGTTAAAGGATTCGATAGTTTCACTGTAATTTTAGATAGTGAAGGTAAACAAATGCTTATATATAAACATTCAATTACTACTATTACACCAGCAAAACCATTACCTTTTTCTGATAATGAAAACATATAGGAGCTGCAAATTGCAGTTCCTTTTTCTTTAATTTTTAATTTATTTTTGTAAAAACTTTATATTTTGTTTTATATTATATATAATAGTTATGAAATATTATAAAATGGAGGAACTTTAATGTTAAGAGAAACAGAAAAGTTAATGATGGAAGCATACAACATTAAGCCAAGTGTATTTGAAGTATACAAACAAGCTTTAAATGATGTAGAAGAACAATTTAAAATTTATGATGAAATAAGAGAGTATAACCAACTTAAGGTTCTTAATGCATTTCAAGAAGAAAGAATAAGTGATATGCATTTTACAAATTCATCTGGTTATGGTTATGATGATATTGGTAGAGATACTTTAGATAAAGTTTATGCAAGAATTTTCAATACTGAAAGTGCTTTAGTTAGACCACATTTCGTAAATGGTACTCATGCTATAGGATGTGCCTTAATGGGTAACTTAAGAACTAATGATACTATGGTTTGTATCACAGGAGCACCATATGATACTTTACATAACATTATAGGTATTAGCGGTAAAGAAAATATAGGCTCATTAAAAGAATATGGAGTAAATTATAAGCAAGTTGATTTAAAAGATGGTAAATTCGATACTGAAGCTATTATAAAGGTTCTTAAGGAAGACCCATCAATTAAATTAGTACATATTCAAAGAAGTACAGGATATGGTTGGAGAAAATCATTCTTAGTATCTGAAATTGGTGAAATAATATCAGTAATAAAAGAAATAAGAAGTGATGTTTGTGTATTTGTAGATAACTGCTATGGTGAATTAATTGATACTATAGAACCTACAGATGTTGGTGCTGATTTAATTGCAGGTTCACTTATTAAAAATCTTGGTGGTGGTATAGCACCAACAGGTGGATATATAGCTGGTAAAAAGAAATACGTTGAACAAGCTGCATACAGATTAACAACTCCAGGTATAGGAGGGGAGTGTGGCTCTACATTCGGCGTTATGAGACAATTTTACCAAGGACTATTCTTAGCCCCTCATATAGTAATGGAAGCTCTTAAAGGGGCTGTATTCTGTGCTAGAATAATGGAGATAGCAGGATTTGAAGTATTACCTAAATATAATGATAAAAGAAGTGATATAATTCAAGCTATAAAATTTAATGATAGAGAAAAATTAATTCAATTCTGTAAGGGAATTCAAAAAGGTTCACCTATTGATTCTTATGTTGAATGTGAACCATGGGCAATGCCAGGATATAACGATGAAGTAATTATGGCTGCTGGAGCATTCATTCAAGGATCTTCAATTGAATTATCAGCTGATGCACCTATAAGAGAGCCTTATATAGCTTACCTTCAAGGTGGATTAACATTTGATCATGCTAAAATTGGTATATTAATTTCTTTAAATAGCATACTATAATTAAAAAAGCGAAGAATTTCTTCGCTTTTTTAATATTATTATTTATCATTAATAATGCTTTGTTCAATTACACTAATTAATTCACTAGCTTTATTATTTATAAAAGAATCCTCTGTCACAGATACCTCATTTTTAGCATCATTATTTTGATCTTCTTTATTACTTTCTTGAGGGCTTAATTGATCTATCTCACTAATTAACTTATTTACCATAATACTATTAAAATCATTTCTATCATCTTGTTTTAAATTATCTATATCTTCATATACATTATTATTATCATTTACATCATCAATCTCTTCAATAATTATTTTAATACCAGCATCTTTAATGCTATCTTCATAAACTTTACTTTCTTCTTCATTTTCTATAATAGAATCATCTTCTTTATTTTCTTCTAACTTTTCTTCATTAAAATCAATAGCAGTAGTTTTATTTTCATTGTTCTCTGCTTCAATATAAGTTGGTAGGAGAGAAGTATCCTCTAACTTTATATCATCCTTAGAAGTATACACATTAAATAACTCATCATTTTCTAGAGAAGAAGTATTATTATTTAATAAGTAATCATAATTATTAGGAATCACATATAAAGTTTTTTTGCCTTCATCATTTTTCTTAGAAAAGAATAATAATATAATATTTAATAAATCCTCAGATGATAATATTGCATTTGCAAATGATAATGAATATAAGTATATATCAAATCCTATGTTATTAATTAATACTATAGGCAATATGGAAAATAGTAAAAATGGGGTAATTAAGCTTAAAATCATAAGCCATGTATTTGTATTTTCTTCAAGCTCTGTTGTTACAATTCTTTTTTTATTAAAAAATACTAATTTATTTTTTTTATTTGTAAATGCCTTAGAATAGAAGAGTGTATGAATAAATTCATGAGGTATTTGAATTAAATAAAAGTTAAGTGCATAGAATAAAACAAAATTTATTACAGTAACTTTTATATCATTAATTGTATTAGAATTTAATGCCAACATATAACCTAATTCATAACCATATAAAATAACAAATAAAATCCTAATAATTATTCTTCTATTTAAATATTTATCTCTATCATAATCCTTTATTGGGCAAATAATATTTTCACTATCAAAATCCTCCTTTTTCTTTATAAATCTCCCTAAAACAATTTGCATAAGAACCACACACCTTTAAAATATAATAAAAAAGAATCATACAATAGTGTATGATTCCTTAATTATTAATATGTCCTAAACAAACCAACTAATTTACCTAAAATGACGCAATCTTCAACTATAATTGGATCCATTTTATCATTTTCAGGTTGTAATCTTATATAATTATTTTCTTTATAGAATGTTTTTAAAGTAGCTTCATTTTCAATTAAAGCAACTATAATTTCACCATTTCTTGCAGTCTGACATTTTTCAATTATTGCTAAATCACCATCGAAAATACCAGCATTAATCATACTTTCTCCACTTACATTTAACATAAATAATTCTTTATTATGCTTAATATAATCAAGCGGAACAGGGAATATTCCTTCAACATTTTCATTAGCTAGTATAGGCATACCAGCTGTAACTTTCCCTATGATGGGAATGTTAACCATTTCCTTTCTTGATGAATGATCTATAATCTCAAGAGCTCTTGGTTTAGTAGGATCTCTCTTTATTAATCCTTTTGACTCTAAACGTTTAAGATGACCATGAACAGACGAAGTCGATCTTAATCCAACAGCTTCACAGATTTCTCTTACTGAAGGAGGGTATCCTTTGTTATCAGTGAAAGTTTTTAAAAACTCATAAATTTCACTTTGTTTATCACTTACTTCTCGCATTTTCAACACCTCGCTTTTGTTATCATTATATCATAAGAATAGCACTATATCAAACCTATGTTCTTCTATTTGTAAAATATTTTAGTTGAAATATTTTTAATAAACTGGTAAAATAACAAGGTTAAAATAAACAGGTGGTGATTTAATGACTTATAAATATACTGAAGATGATTATTGTGATCTTTTTTCAAAAAAAATATGTGATAATTGCGGTAAATGTTTAGAAGAAGATGGGATAGATATAAGAGCCATAAATATTGATGATATAGCTAAGACTGTAGAAGAGAATTCATTTATAGAAGAAGAACTTAAAAATGCATTAGAAGCCTTAAAGGAAGAAGAGAAGGATTCTGAAGAAAATATAAATGAAGAAATAACATTAGAGAACTATAATGATATTCTAGATAAAATGGATTTAGAAGATGATTATGTAGATGCGTTTGATAATATTGTATACTTCGATGAACTAGGTGTTGATAATGATACTGAGTTAGATGAGTTAACAGAAGAAATATATCCTGGAATAAGAAAAATGAAAAAATAGAAATTATTAAAAATGAAAGAAACTTATTTATTTTTTGAGTTTCTTTCATTTTTTTTATATTTAATTATTAATTTAATAACAAAATGCCATTTTCATGGGCAATGAACATATGTTCTTTATTTACTTTTTATACTTGCTAATGGATTAGATTTAGCAGCTTCTCTTAAAATTTCTTCATCTACATGAGTATAAATTTGGGTTGTTGATATATTTTCATGTCCTAATATACTTTGAAGGCTTCTAATATCAACATTACCATGCTTGTACATAAGTGTAGCAGCTGTATGACGAAGCTTGTGAGGAGTATATTTTTCATTAGTTAATCCTGCATTCTTAACATGTTTTTTAACAAGCAATTCTACAGTTCTTTTATTTATTGGAGTACCTCTAGATGATAAGAATAAAAATTTTTTATTTTCATCTGTAGCCTTATTATCATTACGTTTTGCAAGATAATCTTCAATTGAACTTATACATGCTTCATTTAAGTAAACAGTACGTTCCTTATTACCTTTACCTATAATAGTTAATGTATCACCTTTTATCTTATCTATTTTTATAGAGCATAATTCAGATAATCTCATGCCACAATTTAAGAATAAAGTTAAAATACAATAATCTCTTAAGTAATTACAATTCTTTTCATCTAAAGAGGAGAGTAGAGATACACTTTCTTCTAGTGTTAAATAAATTGGATGTCGTTTATTTATTTTCGGTGACTCTAACTCAGATGCTGGATTATAAGTGATTATTTTTGCTTTTCCATGCAAATAATTAAAATACGATTTAATTGTGGCAACTTTTCTAGCTCTTGCATAAGTTCCATTATTTCTTTGCTTTTCTACAAATGATAAAAAGGCATATAAATCACTTAAATCTATACTTTTTAAAAAAGTTTCATCTAAATCATTTATAGGTATTTCTTCAAATTCTATATCATCTGGTATGTAATAACCTTTATATACTTTTAAATACTTAAAAAATAAACTTAAATCAATTTTATAAGCTTCAATTGTATTATAGGATTTTCCTTTAATAGTTTCTAAATAACTTAAAAAATCAGCTAATACTTTAGGCAATTTATTATTATTTTGAACTTCAATACCAAATCTATTTTTTTGTTCTAAATTATTATAAGTATCTTTTTTTACAATTTCGTTTAGATCAAAGTTATTTTGTTTATTAGTTTTAGTATTTTTATCATTTTCATCCATGTAAAATCCTCCTTAAACTAGATTTAATTCTGATTTCATTATATCATAGCTATTTTGCGCTAACAATGACATTTATTTCGCTAAATGGTTATTTAGCGAAATAAATTTTCGAGTTATTTTTGTATTTTTAGCATATATTTTTTCATTTTATACTATTTTTAGATATTTTAATGTAAATTTTATTATTTATTTAAATTTTTTCTTATAAATAAACTTTTTTTAAAGTTACTATCTTTTTTATTAAATTTTAAATTTCAACTATGATATTCTTTTAATAAATTTACATTTATTTTATAAGTTAAATTTTTATTTTTATATAATTCGCTTTTATTTAAATTAAATTATATTCTAGCAAATAAATTTTATTAATTTAATTTTAAATAAAAAAATAAACGCATTATCTAATACGTTTATTTTTCAACTTCAATAATTTTTGTTATTAAATCAGCTTTTAATAATTCTGATTTTGAAAATCCTTTTCTGAAATATCTTATTTGTTTATACATTTCTCCATTCATTTCAAAATCCAAAACATCGATTCTGTCACCAGAATAAATAATCGGATCTTTTTGACCTTTAACTGTAACTTTAATCTTCATAATTAACTCCTTATTTATTCATTTGTTTAATTATATTTTAAGTATACAACATACATTTATTTTTATAAAGAAAAAAGGAAAAGTTTATAAAACTTTTCCTTTTAATATTAAGTGTATTATTTAAATATTCCAAAAGGCTTACCAACTGGTAAAAATACCTTTCCAAAGTGCTTATTTAATACAGCTGCACCACATCCGTAGAATGACATAATAGCTATTAATAATTCTGACCAAGCAGCTAATCCATGTGAAAGTTCTGGCATTATTCCAAATGAATTTAATGATAATCCTAAGAATAAGAAATCAATTAAAACAAATATTGTGAATAATACTTTGTGAGTTTCCATTGCTCCAATTGTCATGAATATTGTAAATATTAAATATCCTAAAAATGCAAATCCTAATTGTTTAGTATCTGCTGTTGCAGCTAACTTTTCACCAAATACTCCATTTTGGATTAACCAAGTGAATCCCATTGCATACCAGAAGAATGCATATGCTCCAAATGCTGTTGCTCCAAATGTGTTATCATGTTTAAAATCATTAATACATGCAAATAATTGTGCTGTTGCTCCTAGGAATATTGCCCATGGGAATACTAATGCTACCCCTGAAGTTATTCCTAATTTTTGTGATGAAGCTACTAAAGTAATTATTGCTAGTCCAAATAATCCTAATGCTGATGGATCAGCAGTTACAATTTTTATCTTTTGCGTGTTTTCCATAATTTCCTCCTAAAAAATATAACTTTTATTACGACCTTATCAAGATTATCAGAAACTTAAATTCTTGTCAATAAGTTATATTCTTTTATTGCTTTTTACTATTATATTCCTCTATTTTTTTTGCTATATCTTCTAAATATTCTTGACGTTCATACTTTTCTAATAATTCCTCTTCAAGCTTAGTTTTTTCTTGATCTAATTCATTTAATAAACCATAACTACTTGAATTTTTTATCATTTCCTCTTCTATTTCTGCAATTTTATTTTCTATAGCTTCAATATCAGTGTATATAGTTTCAAATTCCTTTTGTTCTTTAAAAGTAAACTTTGGTCTTTCGTCTTTATTTTTCACGTAAGTTTTTTTCTTACTTATTTCAGCTTTATTATTTTGCTCCGCTTCTTTTTCTTTTAAAAATTTAATTTCCTTATTAATTAAATAATCACTATAGTTTCCATTATATATGTTAATTAATCCTCTACCCTCAAATGAAAATATCTTATTACAAATTCTATCTAAGAAATATCTATCATGGGAAACAACAATTACAACACCTATAAACTCATCAATAAAATCTTCAAGTATTTTTAATGTTTCTATATCAAGATCATTAGTTGGCTCATCTAAAATTAATACATTTGGAGCTTCCATAAGCACCCTTAGTAAATGAAGTCTTCTTCTCTCTCCTCCTGAAAGCTTTTCTATCATTGTATATTGCATTGTACCATCAAATAAGAAACGTTCTGCAAGCTGAGAGGCGCTTATTTTAGTTCCATCTTCTGTAGGAATCCACTCTCCTCCTTCTTTAACATAATCAATAGCTTTCATAGATAAATCCATATGTGAATCATCTTGAGAAAATGTAGATATCTTTACAGTTTCACCAATTTCTATATTCCCCTCATCTGGAGTAATAGAGTTTCTAATTATATTAAGTAGTGTTGTTTTCCCTACTCCATTGTCTCCAATAATTCCAATTCTATCTTCTTTTAATACTGTATAATTAAAATTATCTATAAGATTTTTAGTTCCATATCCCTTGCTTATATTTTTCAATTCTATAATTTTTTTACCTAATCTAGTTCCAATGAAAGACATTTCTAAATTAGCCTTTGGAGCTATATATTCCTCATTAATTAAATCATCAAATCTTTGAAGCCTTGCCTTTTGTTTTGTTGTTCTAGCTTTAGCCCCTCTTCTTACCCATTTCAACTCTTTTAATATTAACTTTTGCCTTTTCTCTTCACTAGCTGCTTCTAATTCTATTCTTTCAGCTTTCTTTTCAAGGAATGCACTATAATTACCTATGTAAGTATATATATTTCCTCTATCTAATTCTAAAATTTTATTAGATACTCTATCTAGGAAATATCTATCATGAGTAATCATTAATAATGCACCTTTTCTATTATTTAAATATTCTTCTAGCCATTCTATAGATCCTGAATCTAAATGGTTAGTAGGCTCATCTAGTACAAGTAACTCACATGGTTTTATTAATGCTGATGCTAAAAATACCCTCTTCTTTTGTCCACCAGATAAAGTACCCATTTTCATAGTATAATCATTTATTCCAAGCTTAGTTAATATAACTTTAACTTCACTTTCTAAATTCCATAAATTTAAGGAATCAATTTTTTCTTGAGTTTTTATAAGCCTATTGTTAATATCTTCATTAAATTCTTCATTTTTAGTTTTATCTAGTAAATTTTCATATTCCATCAACAATTTCATTTCAGGGGTATCACTATTAAATACTTGTTCTAAAACTGTTGCATTAGCATCAAACTCTGAGTTTTGTGAAAGGTACTCTACTCTTACTCCCTTACCTTTTGTAATACTTCCATCAAAGAACTCATCTCTTCCTGTTATTATTTTTAATAATGTAGACTTTCCACTACCATTTAATCCAATAAGCCCTATTTTATCACCATCATTAATTCCAAATGAAACATCATTTAATAAAACTTTTTCACTATATGTCTTTTTTATATTTTCAACTGTTATTAAATTCATCGTCTTCTCCTTTGATTAGTAATTTATTCACTAATTTTATCACATTTATATAAATTAATGCAAAAAAATTAGGCATACTAAATTTATGCCTAATATATCCTTACCTATTTAATAGAAAATGTAATCTTTGTACTTCTTCATTTTTATTTAGCCACCAATTCCTATACCATATATATATCAATTCTCCTCTTTTATCTATAATATCTAATAATCTTATTAAGATATTAACATTAAATTCTTCTTTATTATTTATAAATATTGTTTTAATTTCATCTTTACCCTTGCATCCAGATACATATAAAAGTGATTTATCCTTTTCATCTTCATATATGTGATAACCTAAATTAGAAAGCAAGTTAGTTATCCCCTTATCTAATCTCTCATTAGTTGAAATTTCACTTTTATATTCCTTAATATCATCACTAATTAAGAAATCTTCACTTTTTATAATAACTTGAAAACTATTATTTATGATTTCTTTGTTAGCATCGTACTCCTCTTTACTAATAATTAAAAATGGATATAAATTAGATAAAAGCTTATAATTTTTTTCTTCATATTTATTATCAATTACTTCTATAAAATCTAATTTGTTAATATCAATTTTGTTTTCTTTAAGATAATCATTTGTATTTTTATAACTATATTCCTTTAATACTTGTGGAATAATATCGTCATATGCTTTTAAAGCTAAATGTAGATTCCTTATTCTTTCATCTACATATTCATACTCAATTATTTCTTCCTCATATTTAAGCTCATCCTCTTCAATTTCTTCATATAAATAATAACTTGGTATGAATCTAATTATTTTCTCTAAATCATTCTTATTATCAATCTTATCATAACAATAATCTAATATATTTCTTTGAATATCACTTAAAGATTTAACTTTATTTTCTAAACTTAAAAATTCTTCATATGTAGTTAATGTTTCTTTTAAATTTAGTATACATTCATATAAATTATCTTCATTCGATACATTATCATCAATTTCATCTAATACCTTTTCTTTAAAAACCTGAGTTAAAAATTTGAATGAACTTGAAAATAACTTTAAATTATCAATATTCTCCATATATTGATTATAAATCTCTTTTTCTCTTTTATAATAAGCATCCTGAACTTGTTTATTTTTATTAGTTATTTTCTTATAATTAAATATTTGAGAGAATTTATACCACTTTATATCTACGATTTCCCCTAACAATTTTTTATTATGTTTGTAATTAATTTTTTTGACTTCTTCTAGCAACTGTTCAGGAGTATAATTTTTATAATAAATTTCTTCATTTTCAAAATCACTCGTGTATTCATTATTATAGATAGGAGGCATAAATGCAAAACTATTATTCAAAATGCCACTTAATTTTGTTATTATTTTTTTTATATCACTTACATCTATATTATCTTTTATAATTTCAAACTTTTTATTTCCTTTAAACTTTAAATACTTTATATATATATTAATATAATTTCCTGCAATAATTTTATCGATTTCTTCTACAACTGTTTCTTCTTCATTTCCAATTACTTCTTTACATTTACTTAAAATCGAAAAAAACCTAAAAGATTCATCTTTAAAATCTAAACTTTTCTTAGTTATTGAATATAAATCATTTAATGACCTTCCTAAATTATCTTTTTCTATGAATGTCAGAAATGTATTTATAATATTTCTTTTATTATTATTTATCTCTCTATTAAGTACTATAAGCTTCTTTGACTTAATTGAATCTAAATTGTAACATGAATTCAAATCTTTATATTTCTTTTCAACTCCTTCTACAGTAGCATTGTTTAATATATATTCTTGTAAATAATTTATAACATAATCACTTTTTTCATTATTTCTAATTATAGCAATTCTATTCCCTTGTATATAGTTTTTAATTAAGTTATCAAAAGTTGAGTTTTTCAATAAATATTCATAAATCTCTTTCATTATTTAGTGTAATCCCCTTATTGTATTATTTACTATAACATATGATTACTAAATAAATTACATTACAATATTAGTTAGATTACACTATAAATAAGCTATATTTAATAAAAAATCTACTTTAAGTTAATTTCAATTAACTTAAAGTAGATTAATATTTTAACTAAACAGTAATTTCACTTTTTATTTCTAATGCATCCTTATTTTCATCTATAATAGGTGAAACATATTCAGCAATAAATTCAACAACTTGACTTGGAGCTCTACCTACAAATTTTTGTGGATCGATTATTGCTAAAATTTCTTCTCTTGATAATCTAAAGTAATCATCTGCCATGATTCTTTCAATTAAATCATTATTTAACCCTTCACCCTTAACTCTTTGAGCTGCTGCCATTGAATGTTCTCTAATTCTTTCATGTAACTCTTGTCTATCGCAACCCTTTTTAACTGATTCCATCATTATATTTTCTGTTGCCATAAATGGTAATTCTTCATTAACATGTTTAGCTATTACTTTATCATAAACAACCATATTTTCAGCAATATTAATATAAAGATTTAAAACACCATCTAAAGCTAAGAAAGCTTCTGCTACTGATATTCTCTTATTAGCTGAATCATCTAATGTTCTTTCAAACCATTGCGTAGAAGCTGTTATTGCAGGATTTAAAGCATTAACTACAACTGTTCTTGCTAAAGCACCCATTCTTTCACTTCTCATTGGATTTCTCTTATATGCCATAGCTGAAGATCCAATTTGATGTTTTTCAAATGGTTCTTCTACTTCTTTCATACTTTGTAATAATCTTAAATCATTACTAAACTTATATGCACTTTGTGCTACTTCTGATAAAGTATTTAAAACTATAGAATCAATTTTTCTAGGATATGTTTGTCCTGTTACTCCATAACTCTTTTCAAATCCCATTTTTTCAGCTACATATGTATCTAATGCTTTAACTTTACTTTCATCACCTTCAAATAAATTCATAAAGCTTGCTTGAGTTCCAGTTGTACCTTTAACCCCTCTTAGTTTCAATTTACTTAATAGAAAATCTATATTTTCTATATCTAAAACTAAATCTTGCATCCATAATGTAGCTCTCTTGCCAACTGTAGTCAATTGAGCAGGTTGAAAATGTGTAAATCCTAATGTAGGCATATCCTTATATTTCATTGCAAAATTTGATAAATGATTTAAAACTGTAACTATCTTTTTCTTAGTTAATAATAATGCATCTCTCATTATTATTATATCAGTATTATCCCCAACATAGCAGCTAGTAGCACCTAAGTGTATGATTCCTTTTGCATGAGGACATTGTAATCCATATGCATATACATGACTCATAACATCATGTCTTACTTCTTTTTCTCTTTTTCTTGCCTCATCGTAATTTATATTATCTATATTAGCTTTTAACTCATTAATTTGCTCTTCTGTTATATTTATTCCTAATTCTCTTTCCCCTTCAGCTAAAGCAACCCATAACTTTCTCCAAGTTGTAAATTTCATATCATCAGAAAATATATAACTCATTTCCTTTGATGCATATCTAGAGTTTAATGGCGAATTGTATAAGTTTGTCATTTGAACACCTCCGAATAATTTATGCTTTTAACATAATATAATTCGTATTATATCATATTTTTATTTTTTTTGTTAGTAATAATAAAAAAAAATTTTCATATTATTTATTATAATACATATTACGGAGGAATTATTATGTGTAAATTAAGTACCTTTGATAAGTTTTCAGCCATTGTAGTTTTACTAGGATCATTAACATGGGGGATAATAGGAATATTTAATATTAATATTCTATCAGTATTATGTGATGGTTCACCTACTATTTTAAGAATGATATATATTTTAATATTAATATGTGCTATTGATTTAATATCTTTAATATTTAGATGTAATATTATAACATTTAATACAGATAAGTAAACTAGTAAAACATACAATAAAATAAAAAAAAGTGCTTACGCACTTTTTTTATTTTAGTCTTCTAAAGTTTCGATTAATTTAGCGATTTCTTCTGCTGCTAAAGTTTCATCATCACCGCTAGCTGTAACTGTGATGTTAGCTCCTTTAGTAACTCCTAAAGATAAAACACCAATTAAGCTTTTAACGTTAGCTTTCTTTCCGTTAAATTCAATGCTTACATCAGATTTGAAAGATGAAGCTTTCTTAACTAATAAAGTCGCTGGTCTTGCATGTAAACCAGTTCCATTGTTTACTATTACTTCTTTAGATACCATTAAAACACACCTCTTTACGTATAATATATTATATATCTAACGATTACATTATATACTGTCCTTAAAATAATTTCAATACTAAAATGTCTTTTAATATAAACTTATTTTTTATCTAGGTTGTACAATTAATTTTATAGCTGTTCTTTCTTCACCATCAATTTCTATGTCAGTAAAGGCAGGTATACATACTATGTCTCTTCCACTTGGAGCAACAAAGCCCCTTGCAATTGCTATAGCCTTTACTGCTTGATTTATTGCACCTGCACCTACAGCTTGTATTTCTACAATATTTTTCTCCTTAATAATTGCTGCTAGAGCACCTGCCACTGAATTTGGATTAGATTTTGTTGATACTTTTAATACTTCCATTTGTATTTCTACCTCCTGATTTAAAATCGTTTACATATGATTGTTTATAAATTCTTATAATTACTTATATGATTATATATTCTACAAAAGACTGAAATCTCCTTTTAATTTTAAAAAAAATTTAAAAAATTTTTAAAAAAAATATAAAAAATGCATTTTGTAATAATACAAAATGCATTTTTTTATTTATTTAGCAAAATCCACTGCTCTTATTTCTCTAATTACATTGATCTTAATTTGCCCTGGATACTCTAATTGTTCTTCAACACTTTTAGCTAAATTACGTGCTAATTCAATTGAACCAGCATCGTCTAATTGTTCTGGTTTAACCATGATTCTAATTTCTCTTCCAGCTTGAATGGCATATGACTTATCTACGCCCTCATAAGAATTTGCAATTTCTTCAAGTTTCTCTAATCTCTTAATATAAGCTTCTAACGTTTCTCTTCTAGCGCCTGGTCTTGCTGCTGATATTGCATCAGCTGCTTGAACTAAAACAGCTTCCATAGACATCATTTCAACATCACCATGGTGAGCAGCAATAGCATTTACAACTAATGCTGATTCATGATACTTTTTAGCAAAATCTCCTCCGATTAATGCATGAGGTCCTTCTTGCTCTTGATCTATTGCTTTACCGATGTCATGTAATAAACCTGCTCTTTTAGCTAAATTTACATCAAGACCTAACTCTGAAGCCATTACGCTTGCTAAGTATGCAACTTCTATTGAATGCTTTAACACATTTTGACCATAGCTAGTTCTATACTTTAATCTTCCTAAAAGTCTTATAATTTCAGGGTGTAAACCATGTACACCTGTTTCTAAAGTCGCTTGTTCGCCTTCTTCTTTAATATCATTTTCAACATCTTTTTTGGCTCTTTCAACCATTTCTTCAATTCTAGCTGGATGTATTCTTCCATCTACAATTAATTTTTCTAGTGCTATTCTAGCTACTTCTCTTCTTATAGGATCAAAGCTAGATAAAATAACCGCTTCTGGAGTATCATCAATAATTAAATCTACTCCTGTTAATGTTTCGAGTGTCCTTATGTTTCTACCTTCTCTTCCAATAATTCTGCCCTTCATCTCATCATTTGGTAAAGCAACAACATGAACTGTAGATTCAGATACATGATCTGCTGCACATCTTTGAATTGCAGTAGTTATAATTTCTCTTGCTTTTTTATCAGCTTCTTCTTTAGCCTTTGACTCAATGTCTTTAATCATTAAAGCTGCATCATGAGAAACTTCCTTTCTAACTTCTCCAAGAAGAATTTCTTTAGCTTCTTCTGAAGTTAAAGTAGATATTCTTTCTAATTCTTCTCTTCTTTTAGCATGTAACTGCTGAACACTTTCTTCCATTTGATCAATTTCTTGCAATCTTTTATTGATAGTTTCTTCTTTCTTTTCTAATAGATCACTCTTTTTGTCTAAAGATTCTTCTCTTTGAAGAATTCTTCTTTCAAGCCTTTGAATTTCATTTCTTCTCTCACGAGAATCTCTGTCTAAATCATTTCTTAGTTTGTGAACCTCTTCTTTAGCCTCTAAAATAGATTCTTTCTTAGCAGCTTCAGCTTCTCTTTTAGCCTTTTCAACTAAATCTTTAGCTTCATTTTCTAAAAATAAAACCTTCTTTTGTGTGGCCTTTTGTATTGCCTTGTATACGATAAACCCGAATACCGCTAATACAACAATATCAACCAATATAATTGTTAATATCTCCAAACTAACACCTCCTCGTATAAATCTCTATTTATAATTTAATAGAGAACGTCTAGGTGTCATATTATTCTCACTGTCCCTATGAATATGATAAACCAGTATTTGTTATTATTTTACCTTATAAACAAAAATATGTCAAGATTAGTTCCTTGCTATGTATACACACTAAATTGCTTAAAGATATTTCATTAATAGTATTTCCTATTTATTTATTTATATTAAAAAGGATATGCAATTTATAAAAACTACATATCCTTAATTATTATTTATTCGCTAACTTTTTTAGCTGACCCTTTAGTTTTATCTACCATTAGCGGTAATTCATATTTACTTCTAATTTTATTTTCTATTTCAAGAGCAATTTCAGGATTATCTTTTAAATATTGTTTAGCATTTTCTCTTCCTTGACCTAATCTTATATCCCCATAAGAGAACCAAGCTCCGCTCTTTTGAACAATATTTTCTTTAACACCAACATCAACAATATTTCCTGTTCTTGATATTCCTTCATTATACATTATGTCAAATTCAGCTTGTTTAAATGGAGGTGCTACTTTGTTCTTCATAATTTTTACTCTTGTTCTGTTACCAACAATTTCATCACCTTGCTTAATTGAATCGATTCTTCTAACATCCATTCTAATACTTGAATAGAACTTAAGAGCTCTTCCCCCTGTTGTTGTTTCTGGGTTTCCGAACATAATTCCAACTTTTTCTCTTAATTGATTAATGAAAATAACAACACATTTAGATTTATTTATAGTACCTGTTAATTTTCTTAAAGCTTGAGACATTAATCTTGCTTGTAAACCAACATGAGAATCACCCATTTCACCTTCAATTTCAGCTCTTGGCACTAAAGCTGCTACTGAGTCAACTACAAGTACATCTATGGCTCCAGATCTAACTAATGCTTCTGCTATTTCAAGCCCTTGTTCTCCTGTATCTGGTTGAGATACTATAAGATTTTCTGTATCAACACCAAGGTTTCTAGCATAACTTGGATCTAATGCATGTTCAGCATCTACGAAAGCAACAGCCCCACCTAACTTTTGAGCTTCAGCTGCAACATGTAATGCAACTGTAGTTTTACCTGAACTTTCTGGTCCATATATTTCAATAATTCTACCTCTTGGTACTCCTCCAATTCCAAGAGCTATGTCCAAATCAAGACATCCAGTAGAAATTGAGTCTACATTTAAAGTGCTATGTTCACCTAATTTCATTATAGACCCTTTACCAAATTGTTTCTCAATTTGACTCATCGCATTCTCAATTGCTTTTAATTTATTTTCATCAATATTTGCCATTAAATAATCACCCTTTCATGAACATTTGTTCTTATGTTTTTAATTATAAAGTATTATTTATTTGTAGTCAACATATATTATAATTTTTTATTGAAAAAAGAGCCCTTTCTATATATTCTTTATATAGAAGGAACTCTTTGAATTATAACCAATTTATTTCATTATTAAACCTTATTTCATAGAAATAGCTGCCTTATTTTTAACAAAATAATCAACACCTGAAATTATTGTAATTATTACAGCTAATATTAATAAAATATTAGGAACATAAGTAAAGAACCCATTTAAAAATGCATTATTACTTACAAAATTAATTGCTGCTTGTGATGAGACAATATTAACTTCTACTAATAATGTAATAATTGCAGCCATTTGAGTTACTGTCTTTATTTTTCCCCACCAGCTTGCAGCAATTACAATACCATCTGATGCAGCTAAAGTTCTAAGACCAGAAACTGCAAATTCCCTTGCAATTATTATTACTACAGCCCAGCCTGGTATCATATTTAATTCAACCAATGAAATTAATGCCGCTGTAACTAGTAACTTATCCGCTAATGGATCCATAAATTTCCCAAAATTAGTTATTTGATTTCTACTTCTAGCTATATGACCATCAAGTTGATCAGTAATCGATGCGATTATAAATACCGCTGTTGCAACTATTGAACCATATGGAATATCCCTTACTGCTATAAAAACTAAAAATACTGGAACTAGAAATATCCTAATCATTGTCAATTTATTTGCTAAGTTCATCAAAAATCTCCCCTATTAAATCGTACTCCATAACATCAGTAACCTTAACTTTTATTATATCGCCTATACTTAATCCGTCATGCTTCTTAATATAGATAAGCCCATCGATTTCTGGAGCCATTTCGTAATTTCTACCAATGAAATATTCTCCATTGTTGCTATCTATTATGGTATCATAAATATTTCCTATTTTCAATTTAATTTGTTCTTTAACAACATCTCTTTGAATAGCCATTAATGTGTTTTGACGTTCTTTCTTTATATTTTCTTCTATTTGGCCATCCATTATTGCTGCTGGCGTATCCTCTTCTTGTGAATATGCAAATACCCCTACATTTTCAAGCTTATAATCTTTTAAGAATGTTGCTAATTCATTAAATTCTTCTTCTGTTTCTCCTGGGAATCCTACTATTAATGATGTTCTTAATGCTATATTAGGAACCTTATTTCTTAAAGTTTCTATTTTATCAATTATAGTTTCCTTATTAGTTCTTCTTCCCATTTGCTTTAACACTTTACTACTTATATGTTGAATAGGTAAATCTAAATACTTCACAACCTTATCGTTATTTGCAATTTCTTCAATTAATTCATCAGTAATTTCTTCAGGATAACAATATAGAAGTCTAATCCATTCTACTCCATCAATTAATGAAATTTTTCTAACTAAATCATGAAGCATTCTTTTTCCATAAATATCAACACCATAATCAGTTAAATCTTGTGCTATTAATATTATTTCTTTTACTCCATTGTTAACTAAAAGATTTACTTCATCTAAAATATTTTTTTCTAATCTACTTCTAAATTTTCCTCTTATTTTAGGTATTATACAGTAAGTACAAAAGTTATTGCATCCTTCTGCTATTCTAACATAAGCTGTATGTTGCTTAGTTGTTAATAATCTAATACCTTCATTAACCCCTTCATCACTATAAGCTGCTGATGAAATTCTCTTATGATCTTTGATAAAATCTAAGATTAATCTGTGTAATTTCATATAATCATTAACTCCCATTAATATATCTATCTCAGGAATTAATTCTAATAATTCATCACCATATCTTTGAGTTAAACACCCAGTAGCAATTAACATTTTACATTTATATTTATTTTTGTACTCAGCCATTTCTAAAATAGTATCAATAGATTCTTGCTTTGCACTTTCTATAAATCCGCATGTATTTACTATAATTATATCTGCTTCCTTAGCGTTATTTGTAATTTCATAATGTTTATTTATAGCTCCTAAGATTAATTCTGAGTCTACTCTATTTTTGTCGCATCCCAAACTAACCATTCCAACTTTATATTTACTCAACTTTTTTCCTCCTAAGTATAAATAATAATACTTATTTTAATTTAACTATCTCATATTTACAAGTATTTTATATTGTTATTCGTTATATCTATCTTCTTTACCAACCAATACCTGCCTTGGTCTACTTCCATCTTTTTCTGATATTATACCATGTTCTTCTAGTTCATCCATAATCCTAGATGCTCTATTAAATCCTACTCTTAATTTTCTTTGAATAAAAGATGTTGATGCTTGTTGATAATCAATAACCAATTTCATTGCTTCTTCTAGCAATTCATCAGTATCACTACTACTCATTGCAGCTTCATTACTTGATTCACTATTTATATGATTAATAATATCTTCTGAATAATCAACATCATCTTCTGAGTTTTTAATATACTCAACTACATTTTCAACTTCCTCTTCTGAAATAAATGCTCCTTGAACTCTTAAAGGTTTATTTTCACCTATAGGATAATATAACATATCACCCCTACCTAATAGTTTTTCTGCTCCAACTTGATCTAGTATAGTTCTTGAGTCAGTTCCTGAAGATACTGCAAATGATACTCTTGATGGAATATTTGCTTTAATTACCCCAGTAATAACATCAACTGAAGGTCTTTGAGTAGCAATTATTAAATGCATACCAGCAGCTCTAGCCATTTGTGCCAATCTACAAATATAATCTTCAACATCATTAGGACATGCCATCATTAAGTCTGCAAGCTCATCTACTATTACTACTATATAAGGTAGCTTTTCTTGTATTTCACCCTTTTCATATAGCTTATTATAAGATTCTATATTTTTAACTTTCATTTGAGAGAATAAATTATATCTTTTATTCATTTCATTTACTGCCCAATTTAATGCACCAGCTGCTTTCTTTGGATCTGTAACAACAGGTATTAACAAATGTGGTATTCCATTATAAACACTTAATTCAACAACCTTAGGGTCAACCATAAGTAACTTAACCTGTTCTGGAGAGTACTTGTATAATAAACTTATTATAAGAGAATTTATACATACTGACTTACCTGATCCAGTAGCACCTGCAATTAACATATGTGGCATTTTACTCAAATCACCAACTATACATTTGCCTGTAATGTCTTTTCCTAATGCAAAAGCTAAATTTTTTGATGTATTAGTAAATTCCTTAGAATCTAATACTTCTCTTAAAAATACCGGAGATTGTTTCTTGTTAGGAACCTCTATACCTATAGCTGCTTTACCTGGAATTGGCGCTTCCATTCTAACACCATTTGCTGCTAAGCCTAAAGCAATATCATCTTGAAGGTTAACTATTTTAGAAACCTTAACTCCTGGACTTGGCTGTAATTCAAATCTTGTAACAGAAGGCCCCTTAGTAACTTGTACTACTTTTGCTTCAACTCCAAAATTAGAAAGTGTTTCTTCAAGCTTATTAGCATTATCTATCAAGTCTTTTTTATCTTCATTTTTAAGTTTTAATTTAGAATTTATATTTAATAAATCCATTGTAGGAAAAGCATATTCTTTTTTTTGTACTTCACCTGATTCATTTAAGGATTCTTCAATTTCCTTACTTACAACTTCTTTATCATCATGAGATAAATTTTTGTTTATCTTTTTAGTTTCACTACCTTTAGCAACAATATATTCTTCTTGCATCCCAGATTCACTAGAGAAATCTTTATCTAAATCAAAGTCTTGAAGAGGATTTACATCTTGTAGCTCAGAATTTCTCATAAAGTCTAAAATTTGTATTTTATTATTTATACCTTTAATAAAATCTTCTTTCTCGTTATTATCATTTTCTGGAACAATAACTTCTATAGTATCATTAGTAACCTTTCTTTCAGATTTCTTACTAACTTTACTTTTTTGATTTTTAACGTTGCTTCTTCCACCTCCTACAAGTCCATCTATCAATCCCTTACCTTTAACATATATATCATATAATGTTATATCCATTAATAAGATACTTCCTATAGCAAACAATGTAATATATAATATGTAACTTCCTATATATCCTATTAACATAGATAAAGGATAAGCTATTATAAATCCTAAAAAGCCACCATGCATACTATAATTAGTTGAAAACTTCATTTCTCTAATTGTATCTATAAATCCTTTACTAATTCCTTGCCCTACAGCAAAATTGATAGAAATAGTACTACAAAACAACCAAATTACTACAGCCATTAATGTAATACTAAAAAACCTTCTAGAATATTTAATAGTTCCCTTTGATTTTATTGTATCTATACCAAAATATATTAAATATATCGGAATGATATAAACAACTACTCCGATAAAATGATACATCACTCTTCGTGTAAATATAGATAAAATCCCAGCTAAATCTGTATATGTTGAAAAACATAATAAAATTCCTACAGCAACATATATTATAGCTTTGATATCTCCTTTCTTTTCAATAGATGAATCTTTTTTCTTTTTACTAGTATTCTTCTTTTTACTGCCCGTTCCCATCAAATCACCTCTGTACTTAAAACATCATTTTAGTAAATTTTATTATATTATAGCTTATAAATATTTTAAACACATTTCAAACAAAAAAGAAACTCCTATATGGAATTTCTTTTCATTGTTTTCATATTTTATTTTTCCTCTTCTTTTTCCTTTATTAATTCATTTAATTTAGCTAATGCTTCTTTTATACCTCCAACTTTATCAATTAATCCGCATTCAACTGCCTGCTCTCCAATCAACATTGTTCCCATATCATTTAATAATTCATCTGACTTTAACATCATTCTTTCTAATTCATCTTTATCAATTTTTGAAGTTCTTACAATAAAACTATTAATTCTTTCTTGCATCTTCTTAAAATAATGGAAAGTTTGAGCTACCCCTATTACAAATCCATTCATTCTAACAGGATGTACAATCATAGTTGCAGATGGTGTAATAAAAGAATAGTCTGCTGATGTTGCTAATGGAACACCAATAGAATGTCCTCCACCTATTACAATAGAAACTGTTGGTTTTGATAATGAGTAAATCATTTCTGCTATGGCCAATCCAGCCTCTACGTCTCCTCCTACTGTATTTAAAACAATTAATACTCCTTTAACCTTATCATTTTGTTCCATGGAAATTAATTGTGGAATTAAATGTTCGTATTTTGTTGATTTTGTTTGTGGTGGTAATACAACATGCCCCTCAACTTGACCGATTATAGGAAGTATTTGAATACTTTGATCTGGCCCAGTCATATTGGTATTTCCTAATTCTCTGATTTCAGATAGTTTTGCTTGGTCCTTCTTCAAACTTTCCTCTTCATGTTTTTCACTTTCATTTCCAGTCTCATTTTCACTATTTATATTTCCAGTACATTTCAATTCATTTTCATTTCCGTATGTAACATTATAATTAACATCCATAAAGTTATCCTCCTATTTTTTTCATTTAACCTCTTATATCTAAAACTACAGCATAAAGTATTTTTCCATTTTTATATGTCCCTTCAATTCCAACTACAATTTTCTTATCATAATTAGGAACTCTAATACTTCCTCTAGTCATTTCTAATTCAGTTATTTCATCATCCCATATATACGCACGAATTTTTTTAGGTTTTTCACTAAACTCAAAATTTATCAACTCACCTGGTCTTACCTTTAATGAAGATTTCTTCAACAAAACTTTATAATCATCATAATTACTACCAGCAAGTTCACTTTCTGTATTTTCATTTGTTATAGTAAAGTTATAACTACATAAGTATTTAGTAGAATGTTTCCCTCTTAATCTAACTATTAACTTAGGAATTGATTCATTTTCTTTTTTATTATCATTTTGTTTTTTCTCTTCTGTAGTTTTTTCAGGCATATTTTCACCATTTTCAATTTCATTTGCCTTTTTTTCTTCTTCTTTTTTTCTTATATCGTCTAATCTTTGCTGATCAACTTTGTGACGTTCCTCCTTTAACTCTTTTTTTACATCTTCTAACCTTCTATATGGCTCACCCTCACTGTTTTCTTTCGATTCTCCTTCCTCACTCTCAATAGGTTCTGAATATACTAAATTACTATTTATAGTTAGTAATATAGTTAATATTAAGTTAAATAAGAAAAATTTCTTTCGCATATAACAACACCTCTAGAGTTTCTTTCAAAAGTAGTTTTCCCATAATACAAAAATTAATTTATAATAAATAAAAAAGTGTACTAAAAAGATAATACACTTTTTAGTACACCTAGCCATGAATTACCAGCATCCTCCACAGAAGAATAATAGTATAATTATCCACCATGCCCAGCCGCCACCGCAGCCTCCAAAGCCACCACAGCCACCGCCACAGTTACCGAATCCTCCACCATATCCTCCGTAGCCGCATCCGTATCCGCTATTGTTACAACATTGATTGCAACATTGATTGCAACATGGTTGACAACAACAATTGTTTCTACAACAGCAGTTTCTTCTACAACACTTCTTTGACATGTTTCTCATCTCCTATCATTGGTACTTTAATATATAGTATTCAATTTCACATTTTATGGTTCTACATTTCGTAATATTCTTTTTAAATAGACACTGTTAATAATTTTTGTTATCATTAAATAAGTAAACTTAGACAGCTCAAGTATTGAGATAGCTTTTATAAATATGATTTTAAGATAGTAAATTTATAAATACTTTTATGAAAAAAGGAGTGATTAAATGAGTACAACTAGAAATAGATTAGTAGCACCTAGAAATGTAGTAAACACAAAAATGCTATATTCATTTTATATATTAAAGGAATTATCTAAGGGTGAAGTAATGTTCGGTAATAAAGTACTTGAAACATTTAGAGATGTATTTCAAACCTCTAATTTACCTTTTCCTGTATCATCAAGCACTATTTATGAAACATTTTATGATTTAGAAGAAAAAGGTTACGTAATTAGCAAATGGACAGGTGATGAATTTTTAAATAAGAGAAGCAAAAAAATATATTCCATTACAGATGAGGGTATTTACTATTATAAACACCATATAGCGGATTACATTCATAATTTAGAAAGAACTAAAAGCACTCTTGATTTAATGATAAATATGCTAAAATAATATATATTAAAAAGATGACTTAAGAATTTAAGTCATCTTTTCCTTTATAACCCATATTACATATCACATCTAAGGATTTTAATATATCCCTATATCCTTTTTTCATAAGAGAATCACAATAAAGTTCATTAAAACTCAAACAATCAATATTCTTCGATAACAATTTAATATAATTTTCTCCATAAAGCTTTATTAAAATATTTTTGAATGAATTTTGGATTACTATTCTATCATTTAAATCCTTACTATTAGAACCTTCGATTTTCTTTGAATTAATTTCTAAAATTCCATAAAACTGATAAATATAACTAAGCTCCTTTAATGAATATTCGTCACATAAAGTTGCTATTATTTTGTGATAATCCTTGTACATAGGTATTGAATAAGACACTTCATAATTATCCATATTTTGAAGCACTCTTACACTTTGGTAAATTGCATTACAAAAGTCCAATCTTATTATATTGGCGTTAATATACTTTTCCTTTGCATTACAATTTTCCTGATAATTTAAATTTTCTCTTTGAATTCTAACTTGTTCATGTAATGAAACTTTATTAATAAAAATACTGCAAATAGCTCCAATTACAGAACCTAAAACTAATCCACCCGCTGAGATTAATGCTGTAACAAGTGCAATCGGCAACAAAACTCACTCCTAATAGTTGATTACAATTATAGTATTATCATTATTTTTTAAAATATTATTATATATTTGTATAATTTTATGTCTATTTTTGTTTTCGTGCATAAAATAAATAATAATAAATTTTAGGGAGGATTATTATTTGGAATTAAATTCAACATCACAACCTACAAAATATATTAAGAAGTTAACTTTAGAAAAATGTTTGAATTGTAATAACAAATTAACTTTATATTTTTATACAAAAGATTATAATTCTTATACTTTTTTGGATATAGTAATTAGAAATACTAAAAATAGAGATGAATTTATTTGTCCATTTACTATAAATTCACCTAATTCTATAACAATTGATTTAAATAACATTTGCCAATGTTTAACTGATTATGAAGGATCACTTTCTATTGTAGCTAAATCATCACATACATTATTTTCTATAACTCCAATTTTATCAAAGGAAAAACTTATTATTGATGGTTTTTCACATAAAAGTCCTTATAAACTATATATTAGAACCCTAGAAAATGGCGAACTTAGATTATCAAGTATAATAAATAAAAAACTATAGGGGATAATCCCCTATAGTTTAAATACTACTTATCAAATACATTTCTTTAGTTAACTTTATTTTTCTAAGTTAACTTTATTTAAATTTAGTTTCAATTCGAATATTTCTTCCTTTAAACTTATAATAGTTTCATTAGCATTTTTTAATTCTAATTCTTTTCTATTTTCAATTTCTCTAATTAAATTATTTTTCTCTTCATTTATTTTTGTAATTTCTGCTGATTTATTTAATAAAACTTCTTGAATTCGTTGATTTAAACTATTGCTATACTCTTTATACTCTTTTTTTTCTCCATTCAATATAGCAATTTCATTTTTAAATCTATTATTTTCACTTTCTAAATAATTAATTTTTTCATTAAGAATATTTGCTTTGGTTAACTTATCATTTAACTCCTTTATTTCTTCTTTTAATTTATCATTTTCATCCTTTATAGCCTTATTATCACTTGATATCTCTGTTAATGAATTAATATGTAATTGCAAATTTTGAATTATATCAGATTTTTCCTTTAGTTCTTTTTCTACAGTAGAAAGTGCAGAATTAACACGTGAAAAGCTATCTTTTACATCATTTAATTCATAATCCTTCTTATTAATTTGCTCACTAACATCATTACATACCTTTTTCAAATTTGTATTTTCATCTTGAAGTATAGATATAACTTTGTCTTTCTTTTTTATTTCATTTTTAAGCTTTGTATCATATTTATCTTCTAGATAAGTAGCCATTTCTAAAGAATTAATAAAGCATCCTTTTAATGAATCTATCAAAAAGTTAAATCTATCAATTTCACCTTTTCGATCATTATATTTTTCATCATTTTCTACTATAAAGCTATCATATTGATTTAACAATGTAGTAATCATACTTTCAGCATCATCAAAACTACTTTGAAGCATATTAAGCCTGTCTTTTGTTGACTTTTTTAACTTTAACCCCTTTGTCTCTATTTTTTCCTCTATAACTACAGGTTGAGTCTCTTGAATTTTTTCTTGATTTTCAGTAGTTTTTTCATTATTTTCTCTAATTTCGTCCATTTTTTAAACCTCTTTCTTTTTCCTCTTTAGTTAACCAAAGTTAACTAAGTTAACTTTGGTTAACTTAGTATTATTATTATAACATATAAAAAGTGTATTTTCTACGAAAATTTAACATAATTTAATCCATAAAAACTGCGCACATTCCCGAATGTGCGCAGTTTTTTCTTAAACTATTGATTTTAAGCCATTTTCATGGTATTATATTTTTATAAAAATGTAAAAAGCGCAGTTTAAAAATATAAAATACGCAGTTTTATTTTTAAGCAAAATCGATTTGTACGAGAAAGGAAATTTTAAATGGATTTAAATGATGAAATGCTCGAGATGATGAAATTCTATAAATTTTATAAAAAAATGAGAGCATATGAAGAGAAAAATGAGTTTACCGAAAAAATGCAAGAAATTGATATAAAAACAGAGGGAGCAAATGAAATTTCTAAAAAAACGCCTCCAAAAACAGAGGGAGCAATTTTAAATAATAAAAAAGACCATAAAAACGATGAAATTACAAAAGAAGAGGGTAAAAAAAAGAATTATAAAGCAACTAGGCCATTAGAAGTTGAGGAATACGAACAAATTATTAAATTATGTAAAGAAGGTTTTACATATACTGATAAAAAGACAGGAAGAGAAAAAAAGTTTAGGCCAAACCAACCTTTAGCTTTTGCATTAGCACTTCAAGCAACTCTTGGTTTCAGAGCATCAGATATAGTTAATTTAAAAGTTTCAGATTTTAACAGAAGTAAATTTGCTATAAAAGAAATAAAAACAGGTAAATGGCAAAATAGAGATTTAAATGATGTAATGTATAATAAACTATTAGAATATGTAGTTACTAATAATTTAGATAAGGATGATTTTATTTATCCTAATAAAGTTAGAAACATGCAACAACAATTAAAAATAATAACTGATTATTTAGGATATAAAAATATAGGTACCCATTCATTCAGAAAACTTTTTGCTCATACATTATACGAAGAATCTGGCCATGATATAGAATTAGTTAGACATGTATTAAATCACTCTGATATAAAAACAACTATGCGATATCTTGGAGTAAGTATGAAGAAATTAAGAGAGATGAGTAACAAGATAGATTTCTCTTATGCTTTATAAAACAGAGGGAACAAGCTATTATAATTTAATAAAAAGGGAAAGTAGATAGATTTGTATTTTACACAAATCCATCTACTATCTCCTACTGTCTCATCTATTCTCCCTATCTCCCTATTTATTTGCCTTTAAATTTTTATAATTTAAACCTAACTTTTAAAGTCAACCTCTTCTTTTGCACCTTCTTCACGTAATTGATTAATTCTCATATTAATAAATATATCTAATTCATTACTTGTCAATTTTTTATATTCAATGTTCATACCTATTATTCCATCTCAGAAATGAATTTGCATTACTATATACTATCTTTTTTTAATACTTCCCTTGCTCTATATATAGAATCCTTAGCATTATACCAAGGTTCATTTGCATATCTATAATCAAATTTATTAATAAACCACTCTAAGTCACTTTCTAATTCCTTACAATATTTCATTTGAACATTAATTATTTCTTGCTTAAATACTTCATAGTCTTTTTTGCTAAACTTTTCTTTAGCTGAATTAATGAGAAGTTTATTATGCTTGAAACAAAAAAAATCTTGTGATCTAAAGTTTTCTCTAAATGCTTCTTTATTTTTCCACAGTTCTAAAGTAATATCAATGTCACTGTTCATAGCCTTTAAATTTACTTTTTCACAAACAAAACATTTCTTTTCATTAGCTTTCTTTATAAAGAATTTACTTACTTTATTCTCAATTTGTCCACTTTCCATTTTTCTTATTTCTAATGTAATAAGTTTTTTTAGCATTATTGCCATTCCTAATTTATCTCTCATATCTTCCATTTTGCTCATATGATAATCACAAAAAGTATACTGTTCTCCAAACTTTGGAAAGAACTCTAAGTCCATAACTAAATCTGTAGATATTGCATTTAAAACTTGATTTTCAAAATCTTCTATGCATCTACATAATGCACACTTTTCTTTTTTCTCAAAACTTTCGTAAATTCTAATATGCTCAATACTAAGTTTCTCTAATTCCCCTTTATCCATAAAACCCTCCATTTTAACATTCCAAAATTTATTTTTTCTTCTTCAATTCCAATAATACTTTTTCACATGTTACAGGAAGCTCATAAAATCTAATATTAATAGCATCATAAATTGCATTTAAAATAGCCGGTGCTGTTGGAATCATTACTGGCTCTCCTATTCCTTTTGCTCCATAAGGACCTGTTGATTCAGTCTCTTCAATAAAATATGTTTTTATATTTGGCATATCCATTGATGTTGGAATAATATAATTTGAAAAATTAGAGTTTTTAATTTTTCCTTTATCTAAATTAACCTCTTCCATAATTGCATATCCAATTCCCATAGAGCATCCTCCTTCAACTTGTCCTTCTGCTAAAGTTGGATTAATAATTTTCCCACCATCATTTACTGCAACTATTTCTAAAATATCAATTTTTCCTGTTTCAGTATCTACATTTACAGTAACTCTTTGAGCACAAAATGTATAAGGCCAGTAAGGATTACCTTGACCATCTTCATTTATTTTAGAGGTATTTGCTTTAAAGTACCCCTCCTCTAATATAGCAATATTCTTTTCAAGCATGATTTGTAAAAGTAATTTTAACTCTAAAACTGTTTCAATCTTTTGATTTTTATCTATAACTTTATTAATGTTATATCTTAATTTCTTACATGCACTTAAAACGGCATTTCCAGTATTATAGGTTTGACGACTTGCAGCTGCAGTTCCTGAGTCCATCATTAAATTAGTACTAGTATTAATTATTTTTACTAAATCTTTATTTATATTAAGAGCTTGCGATGCAATTTGCCACATTACACTTTCTCCCCCTGAACCAACATCAGAAACTTCAACATAAATTTTTACAATTCCACTTTCCTCAATTTTGGCAATTGCCCTTGATTCATCAGGAAATCCATTGCCATATCCTGTTCCATAAAATATAGTTGAGTAACCAACACCTTTCTTATTCATATAACGACCCTCTTATAATTCAATATTATCTATGGAAGCCAATTTACTTATACATTCTTTAATTCCAACACTCTTATCAAGAATTTGACCAGTAGCAGTTTTACTTCCACATTGAAATGTATTAATATTTCTAAATACCAATGGATTTATATTAAGTTTTTCTGACAATATATCCATTTGTGATTCATATGCTATTGGCACTTGTGCTGCACCAAATCCCCTCATTGCTCCACAAAAAGGATTATTAGTATAAACTGCATAAGCTTTAATATCAACATTTGGAATTTCATAAGGACCTGTTGCATGTACAGCAGCCTTTCTTATAACATTAATTCCCCATGAAGCATAAGCTCCAGTATCAGCATAAATTCTAGCTTTTAATGCACATAGCCTTCCATTACTTTTAACTGCTGTTTTATAGTACATTTTCATCAGATGCCTTTTACTATGAGATATAGTAGATTCTTCTCTACTATATATAATTTTAACTGGTCTTTTAGTTATATAAGAAGCAATAGCTGCATGACATTGAGGATTAATATCCTCTCTTGCCCCAAATGCTCCCCCAATAGTCATATTAATAACATTAATATTTTCTTCCTTCATATTTAAACATCTTGCAACTTCTTCCCTATCATAATGAGGATATTGTGTTGCAATATATAAATCCAAAGTATTATTTATGGCATTATAGTTTGCTATTGTAGATTCTGGTTGCATAAAAGCATGCTCAGTCATTTGAGTTTTATAAGTATTTACACTAATAAATTTAGCTTCTTTAAATCCTTCATCTATATTTCCTTTATTTATTTCTACAGAAAATAGAATATTATTTTTCTCACCTATTACAGGAGCATCTTTTTGTATTGCTTCCTCAATAGAAAATACACCTTTATATTCTTCATACTCTATTTTTACTTTTTCTAAGGCTTCTTTCAAATTTTTCTTATTATTAGCTATTACTAATAAAATGCAATCTCCAACTCTTTTAACTACGTCTTTAACTAAGATTGGTATATCCTTAAATATAACACCATGACTAGTTGATCCTGGAATTCTTGAATAATCTATTACATCAATTACTCCATTAAGTTTTTTAATTTCATCTATATTAATATACTTTATCTTCCCATATGCTATGGTACTTCTTTTAACCCCAGCATAAAGCATATCTGGTAATTCTAAATCATCTGGAAATAGTGCTTTTCCTAATACTTTTTCATATGCATCAGGTCTTATTATACTTTTTCCAATCAAGTTAAAACCTCCTAAAGCATTAGTAACACTTTCTATTTAATTTTTCTTCGGCTAAAAGAACAGCTTTAATTATCTTTACATACCCTGTACATCTACATAAATTCCCACTTAAAGCCTTTTTAATTTCTTCTTCTGTTGCTTTAGGATTTTTATCTAATAATGCTTTTGCACTTAATATCATTCCTGGTGTACAATAACCACATTGCACTGCACCAACTTCAATAAACGCTTCTTGAATTGGATTCATTTCATCCATGCTTAATCCCTCTATAGTAATAATCTTCTTACCATCAGCAGAAGATGCTAACATTAAACATGAATTAATTGCTTTTCCATCTAATATTACTGTACATGCACCACATTCACCTTCGCTACACCCTTCTTTTGTTCCTTTAAGTTTTAATTCATCTCTTATAAAATCAATTAATCTTAGAGATGGATCAATATTTCTTATATAATCTATACCATTTACATTAATAGAAACTTTAATTGAAAACACCTTCTATCCCTAATGCATTATTTATAGCATGCTTGTATGCACCTTTAACTGCTTCCTTTTTAAACTCAGCAGTACTACGCCCTTTAATACTATTATAAACTGAATTCTCTAGTTCATTTAATACATCATTATCTAATAAATTTGCTTTATTTTTATTTAATAATAAATTTTCTAATTGCGTGATTTTAAAAGGAAATCTACCAGCTGCACCAACCGCAACACTTATGTTTTTAATAATATCATCTTGAATATTCAAGCTTACAGCAACATTAATTCTTGCAATTGCTAATGAATTTCTTTTCCCTAACTTATAATACCCACTATAATTATTTTTTTTAGGTATTATAAACTTAGTTAATATTTCATCAAATTTTATTTTTTCTTTTTCATAATTTTTAAAATATGTTTCCACTTTAATTTTCCTAGTTCCATTTATAGATTCAATAATCATTTCGCTATCTAATGAAATTAAACATGGAATAGAGTCTGCTGCTGGTGCTGCATTTATAACATTACCACCTATAGTAGCAACATTTCTAATTTGTGGTGAACCCATATGTTTACTACATTCATATAAAACATTAAAATACTTTCTTACTTTTATGTTTTCCTCTAATTCTGCAAATGTAATCATAGAGCCTAAGCAAATAAAGTTTTCATCTTCTTCTATTAAATACAACTCATGAATCTTACTAATATCTATAATTTTAGTTAATAAATCTGATTCTTTTCTTATACTTATTATTAAATCAGTTCCTCCAGCCAATATTTTAGAATTTTCATTATTAAATAATAATATTTTGGCTTCATCTAAAGTTTTAGGTTTATAAATTTCCATTGTTATTCACCTACTTTAGTGTGATTTAAAATTTTAAATAATATTTATAAAAGCAATTTTTAAATTTTTGGTTCCTTTACTACGTTTCCACGTACATATCTTTCTATTATATTTTTTTCTTTACCTTTATATAAGAATTTTTGAACTCTTTCTTCTAAAGATAAATTGTTATTAATATTTAATGCCATATCATCAATAACCAATGCATCAAATTCATACCCTTCCTCAAAGCTTCCTACTTTACCAAAGAATTTTCCTCCACCCTTTGTCGCTAAATAAAATAATTCTGCTGTTGAAAGTTTTTCATCTGTTTTATTACTATAAAGCCATTTTAAATTAGATACTTGAGCTGAAGACACAATAACTTCTGGCATTGATAATGTATGTCCACCAGATATATCTGAAGCTAGTCCTACATTTATACCTTTTTCAATTAATTTTCTAATAGGTGCAATTCCACTAGATAAATTTAAATTTGAAGTAGGACAATGTGCAACAAAAACTTTACTTTTTGATAATAGCTCTATTTCATTTTCATTAAGCCATATGCAATGAGCCATTATTGTTTTATTTTCTCTAAATAGATTTGCTTTATAATACACATCAGAATAATTTTTAGATTCTGGTTCTAAAGTCTTTACAAATTCAATTTCATTTGTATTTTCACATAAGTGAGATTGTACGGGTAAATCATATTTTTCAGCAATTTCTCCTAATCCCTTAAGCATTTCAAAACTACATGAAGGTACAAATCTTGGCGTTATTATTGGTTTTACTAAGCTATATTTATTTATATACTCTTTAGCTATTAGCTCCGTTTCTTTTAATGATTGAATAGTATCTTCTATTAGAACATCTGGACATTCTCTGTCCATATTTACTTTGCCTACATATGCACCAAGTCCAGATTCATTAAATAAATCGAACAATAATTTTGTACTATCTTTATGTATAGTGCTAAAAACACAACATCTTGTAGTTCCAACATTCCATAGTTCTTTTATTAGTAATCTATAGACCCTTTCTGCATATTTTAAATCACTATACTTTGATTCCTCAGGGAAAGTATAGCAATTTAGCCAAGGAATTAATTCTTTATCTACACCTAATCCCATATTAGGAAATTGAGGTGCATGTAAATGTAAATCTACAAATCCAGGTATAATTAATTTATCCTTATAATCTATTACTTTTATATCTTTATAATGAAATGGCAATCCATTGTAAATACCTTTTATGATACCATTCTCTATTATAATTATTTTATTTTCTTCAATTTTGAATTTTCCAAAGTCTTGTGTATATACAAAATTACCCTTCAGCCCATATATGTTTTTCAAAATAAATTCTCCTCTCAGTTGTTCATTTTTTTGTAATAGTGACTTTTTAGTTGCCATAAAAATTTTTTGATACCCTGTACACCTACATAAATGACCTGAAATTTCACGTTTAATTTCTTCATCTGTATAATTTTTTCCACTTCTAACTAAAGAAGTAGTTGTTAAAACAAGTCCAGGAGTACAAAAACCACATTGAATAGCTCCCTCATCAATATAAGCTTGTTGAACATTGCTTAACCTTCCATTTTTAGCTATACCTTCTATAGTCTCAATCTTTTTCTTATCAGCCCAAACAGCTAAATAAATACAGGAGTCTATAGGTACATTATCTATTAATACAGTACAAGCACCACATTCTCCAACAGAACATCCTCTCTTCACTCCAGTTAGAAATAACTTATTTCTCAATACATCTAAAAGAGATTCTCTTATATCGACTTCTAAATTATAGTCTTCACCATTTACATTTATACTTATCTTCTTCATTTTACCATTATTCACAAAAATTCACCTCATTATATATAAAATTTTCCTTCATTATTTTCTTAATTAAAGTTTTTATTAAATGTAATCTATAATCCTTAGATCCTCTCCATGAATTTCTTGGGCTAGACTCATTCATTGCAATAGTTGCAATATTATTAATAACACTTTCTGAGTATTTTTTACCTATGCCATAAGCTTCAGCTTTAATACACCTCAATGGAATTGGTGCTGCAACTCCTAAAGCAATTCTTAAATCATTTATTTCTCCTTTATTTTCCTCACAAACTATAGCTACACCTAACATTGATATATCTAATGCATTTCTATTAGTAAATTTAATATATTTACCTTGCTTATTAATATATTCTTTTTCTTTAATTAGTACTTCTGTTAATATTTCATTTTTATCTATTTTCACCTTACCTGGACCATTATAAAAATCTCTAATTTCAACAATTCTTTCTCCATTAACACTTTTAAGTTTTAATAACGCATTTAATGCAAATAGGGCAGGTACGCTATCTGCTGAAACTGCTCCATTGCATATGTTACCCCCAATAGTTGCTATATTTCTTATTTGTGGTCCACCCATAGATACTGCAGCCTCACTTAATATAGGTATTTTTTCATTTATTATTTCATTTCGAAATATCTCACTAAAATTAGTTACTGCCCCAATTGAAATAGTATTATCCTCTAAGAGCTTTATACCTTTTAAACAATCAATATTACGTATACTAAGTAAATTTACACTTTCCATTTTTCCATGTCTCAATTTAATCAATATATCAGTACCACCACATATTATTTTGAAGTTATTATTTTCATTTAACAACTTTAATGCCTCTTCTAATGTTTCTGCCTCTTTCAATTCATTAATATCAAACATAATCTGTCCCCCTATATTAATCCACCTTCTTTAAATTTTTCAAATACACTTTGAGGATTCATAGGTATTTTATTAAAAGCTACTCCAGTTGCATCTAAAACTGCATTTCTTATAGCTGGAGCTGGTGAAATTGTAGGATTTTCTCCTAATGACTTTTGACCAAAACTTCCTGCAGGATCAATAGTTTCAACAAAATCAACTCCTATTTTAGGTGTATCTAAAATTGTTTGAAGTTTATAATCCAATAAATTATTATTTAATGGTTGTCCTGTTTTTTCATTAAATAGCATTTGTTCACTTAAAGCATAACCAAGCCCCATACTTACTCCACCTTCAACTTGTCCCTCTGCTATTTTCCTATTTAATATTTTTCCTGAATCATGAACATTATAAATTTCTAGTACCTTTATCTTTCCAGTTTCAATATCAACTTCAACTTCTGCAAAGGTAACACCATATGCTACGGCATTAATTTTTACATTTTCAGATATATCAGTAGTAATTGGATTTGCAAATTCTCTATCATAATATGACTCTAATGCTATATCGCTTAATGAACAAATTTCATCACCCATTTTTTTTTCTATTATTATTCCCTCTCTTATGTCTAATTCATCTATATTTAATCCACATTTCCTACTTGCAATTTCAAGCACTTTATTTTTAACTTCTTTTGCAGCCTTTTTTACAGCTGCCCCTGTAACAAAACTTTGTCTTGATGCATATGCTCCTGTATCAAATGGAGTAATATCCGTATCTTGAATAGAAATAACATTAACCTTTTCAATATCTATTCCAAGTACTTCAGCTACCATCTCACTAAAAATTGTATCACTTCCTTGTCCAATTTCAGTTGCACCAACTTGCAGTTGAACTGAACCATCCTGATTCATTACAATTCTTGCTCCTGCTATTTCTAATGATACAGGATACGTTCCTGAAAAATAGCTAAAGCATGCCATTCCTACCCCTCTTCTTTTGTTTCCAGTAATATTTTTATACCTTTTCTTTTTTTCATCCCATCTAATTAAGTCTTTCCCTTTTTTTATACACTCTTTAACTCCAAATGATCTCACCTTTATTCCACTTAATGGATCCTCATATCCTAAACTTATAAAATTATTTTCTCTAAACTTTATTGGATCCATATTTAATTTAATTGCAATATCATCTAGATGGCTTTCTAAAGCAAAGCAAACTTGTGGAATACCATATCCCCTCATTGCTCCTGCTGTAGGTAAATTGGTATATACTGTAGTAGGTTTCACTTCAATAGCTTTAAAAGAGTATAATGGTCTAAATTTACTTGCTGCACTCATTGCAATAGAATGCCCATGAGATGCATATGCCCCATTATTTACCTGATTATTCATAGAAATGGCTAATAATTTTCCATCCTTAGATATAGCAGTTCTTATTTTATACTTCATGGCATGTCTTGTTCTTGTAGATGCAAAAACTTCTTCCCTATCTAATGAAAGTCTTACAGGTCTACCATTAACAGCTAAAGTCATTGCTGCTGTTAGTGGTTCAATTATAACATCTTGCTTATTACCAAATCCTCCACCAACGAAAGGTTTTATTACCCTAATTCTTCCTATTGGTATATTTAATGCTTGTCCTACAATTCTTCTTACTATATGAGGTATTTGAGTTGATGTTACTATTACAATCCTATTATTCTCATCAACATATGCATATGCATTTTGACATTCTAATTGGCAATGTTGAACAATACTAGTTTCATATTCACCTTCAAATACGTAGTCAGCATTTTTAAATTCTTCATTTATATCTCCAATTTCTATCTTAGAAGAGGCTATAATATTATTTGGTTTATCTTCATGAATAATAGGGGCTCCTTCAGCTATTGCATCTTCTGTATTAAATACAGCATCTAAAATATCATAATCAACCTTTATAAGCTTTAATGCTTTTTGTGCAATTATCTCATCTTTTGCAATTACAGCTGCAATTGCATCCCCTACATATCTTGCTTTATTAGTTAACATCAATCTATCTTCAACATCTCTATGATTTTTATCTAAAGAATAAGGATGACCTGCAGTTGCAAATCTTATGTTAGGTAAATCCTTATATGTTATTACAGCTTCAACTCCATCTAAACTTAAAGCATCATCTATAAATATATTTTTTATCTTAGCATGTGCATAAGTACTTCTAAGCACCTTTCCTACTAACATTTCTCTTTCAAAATAATCCTCAGCATATTTTGCTTTTCCTGTTACTTTGGCAATTGCATCAACTCTATTTACACTTTTCCCTAGTATCTTATATGACATTCTTTCACCTCACTTAAATTTTTTAATTATTTGATTTATATAATATGTTCATATTATATAAATCAAATATTAGTAAAAATCCTTATATTCAAAAATTAAAAATAAGGTCTTCTTATAAATAATCCTTCTGATTTAAAAATATCCATAACAAATCTTAATTCAGTACAACCAAAATCCATTATTTTAATAGTCCAATCACTTATTTCAAGGCCTATTTTTAATTCATTAAATATTAAATCCATTCTTTTAGTAGGAATTGATAAATTATACATACAATCATCAATAAATCTATTGATATCATTGTGATATTCTTCAAAGGATAAACTTTCTTCCTCATCATGGGATAACTTAAATATTTTATTATCATATAGATATAATTTACTTAATGCTAAAACAAATTTATTTAATATATTATAGCTATTATTATTCAGTATACTTTTCTCAAAATCAGTATATTTATTTAAATTATTAACTGTCCTTGGCAATATATCTATTGTATAAACTTCTCTATATTCTTTTTGTTCATAATTTTCGTTTAATAATTTTTGAAATAGTACTTTTATTGCTTTACTTTCTTTTACATTATTTTCATTCATAAAAAATCACCTCAATATTATTATTGACCTTTTATACATATATATTATTTTTAATTACACTTTATTTATAAACATAAAAAATAAGGTATTTCTAAACTTTCAAATTCAGAAATACCTTATTAAAATTAATCTTCTATATATTCTTTTCTTAAAACTTCTATTTCATTTTTATATCCATCAAGCTCATTAGGTGTTTCTAAGAAAAATGGTAAATGCTTAAGTTTTGGATGATTTATTATTCTACTTATTCCTTCAAGCCCTAAGCTTCCTTCCCCTATTTTTTCATGCCTATCCTTATGACTGTTAAATGGATTTTTACTATCATTTAAATGTATTGCTTTAAGTCTATCAAGACCAATAATTCTATCAAACTCTTCTAAAACATTATCTAAGTCATTTACGATATCATAGCCAGCATCATAAACATGACAAGTATCTAAACATACTCCTAAATGATCCTTTAATTCAACTCTTTCTATTATTTGAGCAATTTCTTCAAAACTTCTACCTATCTCAGTACCTTTACCAGCCATTGTTTCTAATAATACTGTAGTTGTTTGTTCTGGCTTAAGTACTGTATTTAGCATTTGAACTATATAATCTATTCCAGTATCCACTCCTTGTTTCACGTGGCTTCCTGGATGGAAGTTATATAAATTATATGGTAAATACTCCATTCTTACTAAATCATCTGCCATCATTTCAGTTGCAAATTTTCTAGTATTTTCATCAGCAGAACAACCATTTAATGTATATGGTGCATGAGCTAAAATTTTAGCAAAATTATTTTCTTTCATAATTTCTAAAAGTCCATTAATATCTTTTTCATCTATATCTTTAGCTTTTCCACCCCTAGGATTACGCGTAAAGAATTGAAAAGTGTTAGCTCCTATTGATAAAGCTTCTTTTCCCATATTTTTAAATCCCTTTGTTGTAGATAAGTGGCATCCTATGTTTAACATCTCTAATCCTCCAATAGTATAATTGTTATTAATATAAATATACTATATTATTACTCTAGTATCAACTAATAATAATTATTATATAATATTACATTTATAATTTATTATCATCTTCATCATAATTTTCTCTATCAATTTCCTTATTTAAAATTGATACCATAAATTCCTCTATATTAGAATACCCATAATCAGAAGCTAAATTCTTTAACATGTATTTTTCCTCTTCATCAACTTCTACTATAATTTCAGTTTTATATTGCTTATTAATTTTTTCTTTTATCCTCTTTTCCATATCACTTTTTTCTTTTAAAACCAAATAAAAACCATATATAATTAAAGTGCTATATAATACAATAAATAACTTATGTAACATACTACCATAAAAAAAATCCACTTTTTACTCACTCCTCATAATTTTCTAACCAGGGATCATATATACATATTTTCTTTATATATTCTTCTATAGTAATATTATCTTTTATAGCCTTATCCCTTAATAATTTTTCATTTTCCTTAGAAAGTCTTAATATAATAGTTTCGATTCTTTCATTCATTATAAACACCTCTTTGTAATAATATATTATGTAAATAATATATTATTACAAAAATTTGTTACCTTAATATATTATATAGATATCTAAATTAATCAAAATAGAGGTAAGGAAGAGTAATAATATAAAAATCTAACTACTCTTCCTTATAGCAAATTATAGGAGTACCAGCTTCAATATTCTCATAAATCTTTTTTGCCAAATATTCAGGAGCATTAACGCAACCATGGCTACCGGAAGTTTTATATATTTCTCCACCAAAATCACTTCTCCAACTGGCATCATGTATGCCAATATTACAATTAAAAGGCATCCAGTACTTAACATCTGAACTATAATTGCTTCCTTTTAATGTTGCATTTTTTTGTTTATAATTTAAAATATAAGTTCCCTGTGGTGTTCCATTACCTCTACTTACATTACCAGTTACAACATCCCCCTGAACTATTAACTTGCCATCTTTATAGAACCATAAACTTTGTGTAGTTAAATTTATTTCAACATAAGTGTTTCCAATATCATCATCCCTTGTTCCAAGGGCAGTTTGTGTGTAAATAGGTTCTTTCTTTATTTCTTCTCCATTTTTTATATTTTCAATTAAAGCCTCTTTTTCTTTTGATTTATTAATCTTCCATCCATAATTACCACCTACTACATTTATGGTTTTTCCAGTACTAGATTTAAAACTACGTGTTTTACCATATGTATCATATTTTTTACTCAATTCATTTAAATATTCCTTAACTGCTTCCTCGTTAACAGATATATTCATTGATGAATCTACATCCAACCAAGTATTAATAATACTTCCATCTAAAATCTCTATTTCATTATCAAAGATATAGTATATTTTTGAATTTACATATTTATTTAATTCATTTTGAGCTTGGATTACTTTTTCACTCGTAGACGTAAACTTAGGATTTTCATATGCATTTATTTCATCTAAATTAATACTTCTTTCACCTAATATTATGGAGTTTAATACATAAGCATAAAGCAATTCCTTATTTACCTTATTACCATATACCTCTTTAATAATTTTATATTCTCCATTTTCATATTTGAAACATGCATCTAATGGTTCAATAATATTTTCATTATTAAAACATCCTAACTTTTCTAATTCTTCTAATAATAATTCTCTATCAAAAGAATAAACCTCATTAATTATATATTTATTATTTGAAAAAATATTTATTAACCAAAGTGCTGGATTTTGCCTGTCTTTTATCTCCTGTGCTTCATTACTTCCTTCATATTTAAAATTTATATTACTCCCTTCTATTGATTCCGTGATATTATCTCTTTCTTCTAATTTAATAACATAATTATAAGATTCTTTTAATAATAAATCATTTGCCTCATCAACAGTCTTGCATGAAACATTAATTCCATTTATATAAGTTCCAAAATAATAATGTTTATCAAAATAAATTGACATTAACACATAGATACCTAAAATCATTACTATAATTAATGACACTAAATAAACTTTCCCCTTAACCTTTTCATCTTGCATTTGCTCTCACATTCTCCTATATTATTGCTTGTACATTCTATTATTATGTAATTACTTAGTAATTTAAAACAAATATTACTAAATAAAAAAAATCATGATGAAGAGGTATTCTCGTATCATGATTTCTTTATACTTACATTAGCGGAGCTATCAGTTTTAAAACTCTTCCACAAATTTTAAAAATCACATTAATATCTTTATATTCTTTTATAGTTATTTCTTTACATTTATTTAAAGTTTTTATAAAATCTTCTTCTATACTTTTAATTACTTTATTCTTATGATAAATTACAATATCAAGTGCAACACTAATTAATTGCAAAAAAAATAACCCATACGGGTACGTTCATGTTAA
>NZ_JAASHD010000001.1:104446-220748 GCF_019734375.1 Clostridium sp. K04 | reverse complement strand
TCATTACTATAGAGGGAGCAATTTTTATGGGAAGAAAAGCTAAGATATCATATGAAATTAAATTTAAATTTATAGAAGAGTATTTAAATGGAAATATATCTCAAATAGCTATAGCCAGAGAATTAGGATTACATCCAAGTAGTATTCAGGGATGGATACGTAAATATAAAGCCTTCGGCCCGGAAGGATTAAAAACCATTAAGAAAAACACTCATTATAGTTCTGAGCTCAAGCTTAGTGCAGTTAAAGATTATATTAATGGAAAAGGTTCATTAGCAGATATATCTTTAAAATATAATCTTTCCTGTACAGGTATTCTCACACAATGGATAAATAAGTATAATAAATGTCATAAAACATGTAAATCTCATAATAACAAAGGAGATCATATTATGACTAACGGAAGAAAAACTACATATGAAGAAAGAATAGAAATAGTTGCATTTTGTATTGCTAACGCTAACGACTATAATTTAACTGCAAATAAATATAAGGTTTCTTATCAGCAAATTTATACTTGGATTAATAAATATAATCGAAGTGGATATGAAGCGCTAGTCGACAGACGCGGTAAACGTAAAAAAATTGAAGACTTAAGCGAATCTGAGAAAATTGCTGCACAATTAAAGCTTTTAGAAGCTGAAAATAGACGTTTAAAAATGGAGAATGATTTCTTAAAAAAGTTAGACGAAATCGAAAGGAGGTAGATAAATATATAGCAATTATGGAGCTTAACCAGTCTGGATATTCGATATCTGAATTATGCAAATGTGCAAGGATTAGTAGATCTTCATATTATAAATGGTTAAATAGAAAAGAAACTCAAAGAGATAAAGAAAATAAAGAAATTTCGAATGAAATTATTAAGATATATTCTGAGGTAAAAGGTATTTATGGCTATAGAAGAATAACTTTAAATTTAAATAAAACTCTAGGTTCTAATTACAATCATAAACGTATTTATAGATTAATGAAATCTATGAATATGTCTGCTGTAATTCGTAAGAAGAGAAAGAGATATGTTCATAGTACCCCTCAAATAACTGCTGAAAATTTATTAAACAGAAACTTTATAACTGAAAATATTAATGAAAAATGGTTAACTGATGTTACAGAATTTAAATTAACTAACGGAACAAAAGCTTATCTAAGTGCAATTTTAGATCTTGGAGACAATAGCATCGTTTCTTATGTATTAGGTACTTCTAATAATAATAAATTAGTTTTTGATACACTAGATAAAGCTGTTATAACTAATCCGACGGCAACGCCACTATTTCATAGTGATCGCGGATTTCAATATACAAGTAAGAGCTTTAAACTTAAGCTAGATGCTATTAACGCCAAACAAAGTATGTCTAGAGTTGGGCGATGTATTGATAATGGACCTATGGAAGGTTTTTGGGGAATATTAAAATCTGAAATGTATTATTTAGAAAAGTTTCATACTTACGAACAGCTTGAAAAAGCTATAGATGAATATATAGAATTTTATAATACAAAAAGAATACAAAAAAAGCTAAAAGGCATGGCTCCGCTTGAATATAGGAGTCATACCTTAGCATCATAATTTTTTATTATTTACCCTGTCTACTTGACAGGGAGCAGTTCAAATTTGTAACTACTTTTTTATGTCTAAATCATTTTTTCAAATTCTTCTTCAGTTAAAACAGTAACTCCTAAATCTTGAGCTTTAGTCAATTTAGAACCTGCCTCTTCTCCTGCAATAACATAATCAGTCTTTTTACTTACACTTCCTGAAACCTTAGCTCCTAAACCTTCAAGTTTAGCCTTTATTTCACCTCTAGAGTAATTTTGCAATGTACCTGTTACTACAACTGTCTTACCATTAAAAGAACTCTCTACTATTACAGTTTCTTCAAATATAGGTTTTACTCCTAAATTGAATAATTCTTCTATTGTATTTAATACTTTTTCTTCATGGAAAAATTCTAATACACATTTAGCTACTATATCACCAACATCTTGGACTGAAATTAACTCTTCAAATGTAGCATTTTTTAATCCCTCAATAGATTTAAACTTATTTACTAAATCTTTAGCAGTTTTAACTCCTACATTAGGAATTCCAAGTGCATATATAAATCTATATAATTCTGGTGTTTTACTTCTTTCAACTGCATCTAAAAGATTTTGAGCCTTCTTTGGTCCAAATTTATCTAAAGTTAATAGTTCATCAAAATTAAGTTTATATAAATCTGCTATTGATCTAATATCTAGTTTTTCGAACAATTGCTCTGCTGTCTTTTCTGAGAATCCCTCGATATTCATAGCATCTCTACAAGCAAAATGAACTATACTTTTTACCAATTGCGGCTTACAAGATAATGTATTTTCACAGAAATAATGTGCTCCATCTAAAACTAAATGACTTCCACAAGCCGGACAAGTTTCTGGTACTTTTATTTCAGTAGCATTTTCTAGAGAATCTTCTACAACACCCATAATTTCTGGAATAACATCATTAGATCTTCTTATGAATACTTCTGCTCCAATCATTACTCCTTTTCTTTTAATATCATCCATGTTGTTTAAAGTTGCTCTTTTTACAGTTACCCCTGCTAGTTCTACTGGTTCAAGTATTGCTGTTGGTCCAACTCTTCCACTTCTACCAACATTCCATTCAACATCTAATAATGTAGTCGTAGCTTCTTGAGCTTCAAACTTAAATGCAATTGCCCATTTTGGGAATTTAATAGTATATCCAAGTAGCTCTCTAGTTCTTATGTCATCAATAGCAATAACTACTCCATCAATATCATAATTTAAATCAAATCTCATATCTTTGATTTCGTCTATATATTTTTTTACATCCTCTAGATTGTCTGCATACCTTATATATGCATCCATAGGAAGTCCCTTTTCCTTTATAAAGTTTAACATTTCTTCATAACTTTTAAAGTTTTGCCCTTCTTTATAACCTACATCATAAAAGAACGCAGAAAGTCCTCTTCTTGCTGTTTCTTTAACATTTAAATTTCTAAGTGCTCCTGCTGCCCCATTTCTTAAATTCTTAAGAGGAGTTTCTGATGTTGCATTATATTTCTCAAAAGCTTCAGTAGTCATAATTGCTTCACCATGAACTTCAAACAAGTCTCCTTTTGAAGTTTTTAAAGGAATAGATTTTATTGTCTTAACTTGAGCTGTTACTACCTCACCAGTTTCACCATTTCCCCTTGTAGCTGCAACTTCCATTACTCCATCTTCATTATAAGTTAAATTAATAGTAAGCCCATCAAACTTCTTTGTTATTACATATCTTAATGGCGGTAAGTTTTCGCCTCTAGAATTCATTTCATTTACAAATTTAACATTTCTATTATGCCAATCTATTATTTCTTCAAAGCTTTGTGCTTTATCTAAACTCCATAATCTAGCTTTATGTGTATATTTAGAAAACCCTTGTAAAGTAACATCTCCAACTCTTTGTGTTGGTGAATAAGGAAGTACATATCCTGTTTCTTCTTCTAAAGCCTTTAATTCATCATATTTACTATCATATTCTTTATCTGTAACTGATGGATTATCTAAAGAATAATATTCATAAGCATATTTATTTAAAAGTTCAACTAATTCTTCTATACGAGCTTTCTTATCCATTAAAATCTTCCTTTCTTAAATGGCAATTTATAAAAGTTCAAGCTTTGCCATTGATAACATTAAGTTCTTTATTCCTTGTTTATCAAATGCAATAGTTAATTTTTTATCTCCATTAACATCAGCAACTGATACAATTGTTCCTTCTCCAAACTTATTATGCTTAACTTTTCTTCCCATAGTTGCCTCTGCTGCTGTCATTAATGAAGATGAACTATTTGAATTTGTTGAACTATTTGTTCTTGATAGCCCACTTCCACCAAAGTTTCTATTTTCAAATGTTCCGTAATCACTTCTTAAACTATGTGGATTACTATAAGTTGGCTTAAATCTATTAGTTGAAGGTGTCTTAGCTGCACCCTGAGTTAAGTCTCTTGTTTCTCCAGTCATAGATACATATTCTCTTAATTCTGGCTTAATTTCTGAAATAAAGTCTGATTGAGGATATGCAACAGTTCTACCAAATACTCTTCTTACTTCAGCAGATGTCATAAATAAGGTTTCTTTTGCTCTAGTTATTCCAACGTAACAAAGTCTTCTTGATTCTTCCATTTCAGCATCACTATTAAATGAAGCTTGACCTGGGAATATTCCATTTTCCATTCCAACCATAAATACAACTGGGAATTCTAACCCCTTTGCACTATGAATGGTCATTAATACAACTGTTCCATTTTCATCTTCTTCATCTTCAAGTTTATCAGTATCTTGAACAAGTGATACCTTTTCTAAATAAGCTTCTAATTGAGTTTTATTTATATCAAAATCAGCTGATCCACTTCTCTTTTCTGCTTCATATGTTTTTTCAAAATCAACAGCATCTGATACTAATTCTTTTAAGTTTTCTATTCTACTCTTATCTTCTATTTGCTTTGAAGCCTCAAGTTCTCTAATATATCCTGTATCCTCTAGAATTGTTTCTATTAAATGTGATACTGGAACAGTCTCAGATATCATCATTAAATTTTCCATAAGTTCCATGAACTTTTCAATACCAGCACAGTTTCTCGCTGTTAGTGTTGGTATAGTTCTAACTTCTGATAATGCATCCCATAAAGTTAATTCATAACTTTCAGCAAAATCTAAAACTTTTTGTATAGTTGCATCTCCTATTCCTCTTTTAGGAACATTTATAATTCTTCTTAAAGCTATACTATCTGAAGGATTAACAAGCACCTTTAAGTAACTTAACATGTCTTTAATTTCTTTTCTATCATAGAACTTTGTTCCACCAACAATTTTATAAGCTATTGCAGCTCTTCTTAAGCTTTCTTCAAATATACGTGACTGAGCATTTGTTCTGTAAAGTATAGCAAAATCCTTGTATTGTCTATTTTGCTCTCTTTTTATTTTTTCAATTTGATTTGCTACGAAAGTACCTTCATCACTATCTGAAAACGCTCTATATATTTTAATTTTACTACCTAATTCTTGTTCAGTTCTTAATACTTTACTTTTTCTATTTGCATTATTAACTATAACAACATTAGCTGCATTTAATATATTACCTTTTGAACGATAATTTTGCTCAAGTTTTATAACCTTAGCTTCTGGATAATCCTTTTCAAAGCCAAGGATATTCTTAATATCTGCACCTCTCCATTGATAGATACAGTTGTGAACTACAATATCATTTGCAATATAGTTTCTTGCATTATCTATATTTAAATCATAAACGAATCCACTATATAATTCTCTTTCAATAGATACTATTCTATCTTCTTCTATTACACCATTATTATTTACAGCTATTATCATACCTTCTCTTAAACTTCCCATTGGCATGAACATAAAGCTCTTATCAGTACTTAATTTTGCTTTTCTTAATATTTCAAAATCTTCAACTGCGGCTAAATTTCTTGTAAATTCTTCTGCTTCATCATATAAAGCTCTTTCAGTTTCTACTCTATAGGTATTTCTCTCACCATTTCTAACATTAAATCCAGCAGATACAAACTTTTCTCTTTCTTCTTCTCCTGATGAATTTAATCCAATTCTATGGCTATATAATCCCCTTTGTATAGATTTTTTACCAGCAAAGAAGCTTATATTAACTCTCTTTCTAACCGAATTTTCCCTTATAACTGCATTACATAAATGATGTGGATATTCTTTATATAAATACTCTTCTTCCATAAGCCTTTCTGCTGCATCAACTGTATTTATTTCTTCAAACATTTTATTTATTTTCTCTTGAGATAAAACAATGTTTCTGCCTCTTGCATTAAATACCACTGTTGGTATTCCATATTTAATAGCATAATATTGTTCATAATAAGTTGCATCTTCTTTAGAATCACATACCTTTATTACCCAAATCTTATCTGCCTGTTCTCCATTTAATCTTACAGCTAATCCACTAGTATTTTTATTCTCTCTACTTCTTATAGATGAGGTTTGACCTATTCTATATCCAAGTCCATTTTTATACATTAAGTAAACATAATACTTATCTTCTTCTAATGCCACTTTTCCAAAAGTTAAATGATTTGGTGTTGATTTAATTACCTTTCCATTAACAGTTCTAACCTTAATTACTTCATTAGTATACTGTTTCTTACTTATATCAGTAATAGGTAAAATAGCTGTTTCTCCATTACCAGCTGCAACAAGTATATTATCTCCACACTTTAAATCTTCAATTTTCTTTGTTCCGTCTTTTGTAGTTATTAATGTTCCTTCAACTAAACATTGGTCATCATCACCTACTACACATAAATTTCTATGTTTAGCTGCAAGCAAAGTCACCAATTCATATTGAGCTCCATTTGTATCTTGATACTCATCTACCATGATATATTGAAACTTTCTTTGATAAAACTCTAAAGTCTCAGGATCTTTCTTAAATAATTCAACAGTCTTACAAATTAAATCATCAAAATCTAAAGCATTATTTTCCTTCAATCTTTTTTGATACATTTTATAAACTTCAGCAATCTTCTTTTCCCTAAAGTTTGATTCATGTTCTCTATAATAAGAATCAGCACTTTGCATATTATCTTTTGCTTTGCTTATCTTACCCATTATTTCTTGTTCAGTAATTTCTTTATCATTAATTTGAAGAATTTTTATACATTCTTTTATAAGTGTCTTTTGATCTGTTCCATCATATATAGTAAAATTCTTTTTATATCCTAACTTTTCAATTTCTCTTCTTAATATTCTCACACAAGTAGAGTGGAATGTTGAAATCCACATATCTTTGGCCTTATCTCCTATAATAGCCTGAACTCTTTCCTGCATTTCCTTTGCAGCCTTATTAGTAAAAGTAATAGCTAAGATTTTATATGGAAAGATATTAAGATCTTCTATCATATGAGCCATTCTATAAGTTAAAACTCTAGTTTTTCCTGAACCTGCTCCTGCTAAAATAAGTACAGGTCCATCCACAGTTACTGCGCCTTCATATTGTTCTTTGTTTAATAAAGATTTTAAATCCAAAAGAACATCCTCCCTTCAAAAACATATCTAAGTCAAATACCTTCAAAATCAAATCGAACGTATAATCTATCTAAAGCTTATTATAGCATAACAGTATATATTATTACCTTAAAATAAAAATTTAATTGTATGTTTATGGAATTTTATGGTTTTTATACCCTGTTTATTTATCAAATTTCCACTCCAAAAATTGCAAATTTAAAAAAGAACGCAAAAAAACGCAACCCTTGGGGCCAGGTTGCGCTTCAGCAATAAGCAATAAATAAAAAGGGGGCTATTTAATTCCTTTTATTTATCCTTGCATTAATATTATAGTAGAGAAAAAATTATATTGCAAGGGATTTTTGAAAAATATCTTGCTGATTTTTAACATCATGAATGTTATTCTATCATTTTTTGTTTTCTTTCGTTAAAAGCTCTTTAAAATGGCTAATTCCTCTTCTGTTAACTCTCTATATTCGCCTTCTTCTAAATCTTCATCTAAAGGTAAAGTTCCAAATTCTGTTCTTTTTAGATATACAACGCTCTTACCAACAGCTTCAAACATTCTCTTAACTTGATGGAATTTTCCTTCTTGAATAGTTACCATAACTTCTGAACCTTCATCAGTTGCATTTAATATTTCAAGCTTTGCTTCTTTACATAAATAACCATCATCTAAAGTAATTCCAGCTTTAAATTTTGCAACATCTTCATCAGTTACTTTTTTATCTATTTTTGCGTAATAAACTTTATCAACTTTCCATTTAGGAGAAATTAATCTATGATTTAATTCTCCATCATTAGTTAATAATAATAACCCTACTGTATCCTTATCTAATCTTCCAACTGGGAATGGTTCAAATACTTGATGATCAATTTCTAATAAATCAACAACAGTTTCATCTCTGTTATCATATGTAGCTGAAACAACCCCTTCTGGTTTGTTCATCATTAAATAAATAAATTTTCTATAAAATATTTCTTCACCATTAATTATTATTTTATCTTTTTCAGGATCAACTTGCATTCCACTATCCTTAGCTATTTCTCCGTTAACTTCAACTAATCCACTTCTGCAAATTTTCTTAAGTTCTTTTCTTGTACCATATCCTAAATTAGACAGTACCTTATCTAGTCTTTCCATACAACACCTCGTTAAACTTTATATAGCTTATTCTATTATTAATATTCCACAAATGCAAGAAATTAAAAGTACCGCTTCAATAGAACCTTCAAAATATGAATGTTCCATTAAAACGGCATTTCTTATTTTACTTCAAATTCTATTGTATCATAATCTTCATAAGGAATATCTTTATGGAAACTCTTAGCTAATACTAAAACTCTATAACTTCCATTTTTAAATGGAACAAATGTATAGTAACTCTTTCTACTATAACTTTGAGATAATACCCATTCTCCATTTATCATAATATAAAATTCATAACAAACTTCTTTTCCACCATGTGATGTTGCTTCAAAAGTTACTTCTTGTCCTATTTTGAATTCATCAGAGTAAAGCTGTATTTTAGTAGAATTAACAGGAGTTACTTCTTGAACATAGATAGAAACCTCTTTTTTACTATCATATTCTTCAGTAGACTTCACATTTTTCGCATAAATTACAAATGAATATTTTCCAGGACATTTCGGCTTTATTTTTATTGCTTTTTCTGTTACAAATCCAGTATTTTCTACCTCATATCCATTTATCTTTGTAACAAATTTAACTAAAACATCTTTAGTATTTTTAACTATTGCTTCAACATTAATAATATCATCTACTAAATAAATTTCCTTACTATTTAATAATACATAATCAATATCCGCTGCTATATAATCCTTTGCATCTATAAATAATGATGTTGATGCATCATATGGCCTTGAAGAAAATTCATCTTTAACTTTAATATCTACTTCATATGTTCCTGATTCAGCTGGAATAAAATCAATCCAATTATTTATTCCATAATCTATACTTTCTTTTTGAATTCCTTCTTTATAAATTGTAAATTTATAAAGAGGTTTTATACCACCATCAGTTTTTACTTTAATATTTATTTTATCTCCAATTATACACTTTCTGCCCTTATCACACTTAACATCAGATATTCTAACTGGCTTTTCTCCCTTATTAAAAATTTCATATTGAATAGAAGTAATATCCTCATGATCACCTTCAAATGAAATATCTTTAACTTTTAATGTTATTTTATATTTGCCCTCATCTCTAGGTTCCCAAACACACTCATTTCCTCTAATATATCCACTATCTTCAGAAATAGGCCCTTCTATTATATATCTATATAATAATTCTCTTCCTCCATCAACATCTGCCTTTAAATTAATAACAGTTCCAGCTGCTTGTGGTGATTTAACATCACTTTTAAAACTCCTAATTTTAATTTCTTCATACGGATCAACGTTATATAATATAACAGCCCTATCATCAAAACTTTTTGATGAAAACATATCCCTTACTAAACATAATAATTTATATTGACCAGGAACCTTTTCTTTAAACGTGACTATGCTTCTAGAAGAAAAATCTTGAATACAAATAACCTTTCCTTCCTTATTTACCTTCAAAAATTTATATAGTAATGGCCTATTTTGCTGATAATTTGATTCCACCTTAAAAATTAATTCTTCATTTACTAACTTATTGTTTGTTAAGCATTCAAAATTAGTAATTTCTATTTTATCTAATTCATTAACTTCAATCTTAACAGTAGTAAAATCATCTACATTTCTTTCAGAATCTATCTTTTTACATTCTATTAATATTTCAAAATTGCCAGCTTCAACTCCAGTAAAAATATATTCTCTCTCAGTGCTATAATCCCTTAGAATTTCCCAATCCTTTTCTCCATTAACCCAAAATCTATATAATACTAAATCTTCCTTAGAAGTTACACTTATCGTAGATTTTTCACCTACTCTTATTTTATTATTAACTTCTACTTCTTTTATCAACTTCTCATTTTCTATAACTTCATATTCTGATTTCCCAAGATAATCGTATGATTTCTTACATGAAGTTGATTTTCCTTGAACCATTATCATGTATCTTCCTGGCTTAGAGGGTTTCCATGTACATATATTGCTTTTAGAAAAATCCTGTATAGGCTTCCAAATTCCTTCTAATCCTTCTATAAATTTATATTCAACATCATCATTTTCAGTTGAAAATGCTGTAATATTTACACTCTCGTTCAAATCAGCAGGGCTTTTATTGTCAAAATCAATTAGTACCTCTTTCATTTTTCTTCCCCCTCACCATATTATCTATAATTAAGTTAATCACTTTACATAGCTTTATCGTTTTACATAATTTTCTATATAAATTATACTCTTTACTTTGCAAAATAAAAACTGAAATTTGTCTATGAAAGTATAAAAAAAAGAACAAACTATAGATATTTTTCTACAGTTTATCCTATATTTTTTTCTTTTATTAAATATAATAAATTTTTTCGTAATCTATCGTCATCTTCATAAGACCTTTTCTTTGCATTTGGTGTCTTTCCACCGCCTCTTCTTATCTTTTGAGATAAATGTCTTTGTTCAAGCATAGCACCTATATTTTCATTAGTATAAATATATCCCTTTGGACTAATTACACTAGCTTTTTTCCCTAAGCAAATGGCAGCTACACCATAGTCTTGTGAGATTACAATATCATTACTTAAACATTCATTTACAACCTTCATATCAACACTCTGAAATCCACTATCTACAATTCTAACTTCACCATAGCTTACATTTATATAGTGATTAATATCACAATATATTATAAGCTCTAATCCATATTCCTTTGCTATATTTACAATAATGGAGATACCAGGACAGGCATCTCCATCAACAATAATCTTCATTGTACTAAAACTTAAGGTAAACTCCTTTTCCCATCGTCAAAGGAGTAAGTTCGCCTTGCCAAATATAAAATTTGGAGGCTTACTTAAGTCTTGCTTCTAATTCAGCTTTTAAATCTTCGAATCCTGGTTTACCAAGTAAAGCAAACATATTCTTCTTGTATGCTTCAACACCTGGTTGGTCAAATGGATTAACTCCTAAAAGATAACCACTAATTGCACAAGCTTTTTCGAAGAAGTAAACTAATTGTCCAAAGTAATATGGTGTTAATTCTGGAATATTTAAAATCATGTTAGGAACTCCACCATCACAGTGAGCTAATAATGTTCCGTTGAATGCTTGTTTATTAACAAAGTCAACTGTCTTACCAGCTAAGAAGTTTAATCCATCAATATTTCCTTCAACTTCTTCTATAGTAAGTTCTTTTGTAGCTTTTTCTACATTAAGAACTGTTTCAAACATTATTCTGCTACCATCTTGAATGAATTGTCCCATTGAATGTAAGTCTGTTGAGAAATCAACAGCAGCTGGGAATATACCCTTTTGATCTTTACCTTCTGATTCTCCATATAATTGCTTCCACCATTCATTAAAATAGTGTAATGAAGGTTCATAGTTAACTAAAACTTCTACATTCTTTCCTTTATTGTATAATGCATTTCTCATAGCTGCATACTTATAACAATCATTATCTTTTAATGATGGGTTAGAGTATTTTTCTCTAGCATCAGCAGCTCCTTGCATTAATTCATCTATATCAATTCCAGCAACTGCGATTGGTAATAACCCAACAGCTGTTAATACTGAGAATCTTCCACCAACATCATCAGGAACTACAAATGTTTCGTAACCCATAGTGTCAGCTAATCCTTTTAATGCTCCTCTTTCTTTATCAGTAGTAGCAAATATTCTTTCCTTAGCTCCATCAACTCCATATTTCTTTTCCATGAAGTCTTTGAACATTCTGAAAGCTATAGCTGGCTCAGTAGTTGTACCAGATTTAGATATAACATTAACAGAAACATCTAACCCTTCAATAGCTTCAAATAAATCGCTAATATATGTTGAACTTATGTTATTTCCTACGAAGAATACCTTAGGTGTCTTTCTTGCATTATTTGGTAACATATTATAAAAGTTATTTGTTAACCCTTCTATAGCAGCTCTTGCTCCTAAATATGATCCACCAATACCAATAACTATTAATACATCTGAATTTTCTTTAATTTTGTTAGCTGCAACTTTAATTCTTGCAAATTCCTCTTTATCATAATTTACAGGTAGGTCTAACCATCCTAAAAAGTCGCTCCCTGCACCAGTTCCTTCATGAACAGTATTGTGAGCAAAATTAACCATACCTTCCATTTTATCTAATTCAGCCAAAGATGCATATGGTTGAACTTTTGATAAATCTAAACTTAAACCATTTTTCATAATTTTACCTCCGAATATTGTGGTATTTTTAACATTTTTTATTATATCATAATTTATCTTATGCTAACAATTTAAACCCAAATTATTTATCTATTTTGACGACATTATACGATATTACTTTCCGACTTTTCAAGACCTAAAATAATTTTTGTAATCCTACACTATAAATTCCTTATTTTTATAGAAATTTATAAATTATTTATCATTAATTCTTATATGCATATCCATATATATTATATTCATAAATATAATTAGATTATTCACTTAAAGAGTTAACAATAGTTTCTATACTTTGCTCATCTAACGATTTTGCCTTACCTATAGTTCCACCAAGTTTTGTCCATACATAATTATGAACTTCTACACCATTAGAAAAATCTAACCCTTTCCACTTCTTTAATTCTGTATCAAGATATTCATCTCTACCATTTAGCTGATATAAAACTTTATCTATGTTATCTTCAGTTATCTCATCTTTTCCCCATATGTTACCATCTTCAGCTATTATTATAGTATTTGCCATACGATGAATCATATCATATATTGTGTTAATATCAACAGCTTCAGCTGTAATATTCTCTTCTGTGTTATCAACATTTTCTTCTTGTATTTCTACCTCATTTTTTGATTCACTTACCTTGTTCAAAGCAAAATTAACTATTTCATATCCATTTGCCCATAAAACAGCAACAGTTGAAAGCGATAATATTAAAACAATTATAATTATTATAGCTTTTTTTGCTTTAGAACTTCCTTCTTCATAATCATCTTCATCTTCCTCATAGTCATTTTCATATTCTTTTGCATCAACAGTTTTAAATTCTTCTATTTTTTCTTTATCCTTATTTTCCATTTCATCTTTTCCCATATCAATACTCCTTTCACTTCTTCTCTTAACTATAACTTAAATCAATATCAACATATTAATATTTAATAAAATACTTTTTACCTAGTTACTTACACCCTTAAGTTCTTCTATTTGAAAATTCACTTCATTAATAAATTCTTCAAAACAAATCCCTCTATCCATAATATCTTTAGCTATATTAGCATTTCCAATATATCTAAAATGCCATGGTTCATAGTTATATCCTGTAATATCTTCCTTTCCCTTTTGATACCTAAGAATAAAACCATACTTATAGCAATTATTATATAGCCACTTAAATGCATCAGTATTTTCAAAACCCTCATCTAAGTATGGATAATCATTACACACTATGTCAATCGCCAATCCTGTTTGATGTTCTGATGCACCTGCCTCAGCTGTATATTGTCTAGTTTTTTCAACTCCTTTTACTTCTACTCTTGAATTATATAAATTTTCTTGAACGCTATAACTTCTATATCCAGAAATAGCTATAAGATTAACATTATCATTCAACGCAGCATTAAACATTTCCTTTGCTGCATTACTTGTCCTCTCATCTAACTGCTTACATTCAATATACTCTTCAAAAGCTATATCTGACTCAACCAAAGTACTAGGCACATAATCATCCTCAAGTTTATTATTTTCATTTACTAATATAAATAATTCATCATTCAATATACCTTCTAATCTTTTAATTTCATTACTTTTTAAAGTATCACTATCTGTACTAAAAGATTTATTCTGCTCTTGACTTCTAGACTTTGCTAACAAACCCTCTTTATTATTTATCTCCTCTATACTTTCATTTTTCTTGCTACTATTAACACTACTTTTATTATTATCTATATTATTATCACTTACGTTTCTAATTCCTAATGCAATTGCAACAACTACAAATATCCAACAGGACATTATTTTTAATTTATTAACCTCATTTCTATTATTCATATCCTCCTCCTATTAACACTATAATATTTGGTATATATTACCACAGTTTTTACTATAATACTTTTCACAACCTTTTTCTAGTAATTTTCTAAAAAAGCAGATAAGATTTTACCCTATCTGCTTTATAATTATCATAGTAAAAATTATGTCCATTATTAAATTTCATCACGCACTTACTGTTAAATTTTAACACATTTTAATTGTTTTTTCCATACAACTTTCAATATTGTAAATAAAAAAACTCGGAATGCTTAATAAAAGACATTCCGAGAATTTTATTTATTATTCAAATTCAATAGTTGCAGGTGGTTTTCCTGTACAATCATACATTACTCTGTTTACACCATTAACTTCATTTACTATTCTAGTAGTTACTTTTCCAAGAACTTCCCATGGTAAATCAGCAGATTCTGCTGTCATGAAATCACTTGTAGTTACAGCTCTTAAAGCAATTGCATAATCATAAGTTCTTTCATCACCCATAACTCCTACAGATCTCATATTAGTTAAAGCTGCAAAGTATTGACCGATTTCTTTATCAAGTCCAGCCTTAGCTATTTCTTCTCTATAAATAGCATCTGCATCTTGAACTATTCTTACTTTTTCAGCAGTTACTTCACCAATAATTCTAATACCAAGTCCTGGTCCTGGGAATGGTTGTCTGTATACTAAATGTTCTGGTATATTAAGCTCTAAACCAGCTTTTCTAACTTCGTCTTTAAATAATAATCTTAATGGTTCGATTATTTCTTTGAAATCAACGTAATCAGGAAGTCCTCCAACATTGTGGTGAGACTTAATTACAGCTGAATCTCCTAATCCACTTTCAATTATATCTGGATAAATTGTACCTTGAACTAAGAAGTCCACAGCTCCAATTTTCTTAGCTTCTTCTTCAAATACTCTAATGAATTCTTCACCTATGATTTTTCTCTTAGTTTCTGGATCTTCTACCCCAGCAAGAGCCTCATAGAATCTTTCTTGAGCATTAACTCTAATAAAGTTTAAGTCATATTGACCTTCTGGTCCAAATATAGCTTCTACTTCATCTCCCTCATTTTTTCTAAGTAAACCATGGTCAACAAATACACAAGTTAACTGCTTTCCAATAGCTTTTGATAATAAAACTGCTGCAACAGATGAGTCAACTCCACCTGATAATGCACATAAAGCTTTACCATTTCCTACTTTTTCTCTTATTTCTTCAATTGTCTTTTCAACAAATGAATCCATTTTCCAATCTCCAGAACACTTACAAATGTTATAAACAAAGTTTGATAACATCTTAGTTCCTTCTTGAGTATGCATAACTTCTGGATGGAATTGAACTGCATATAAGTTCTTTTCTGCACATTCCATAGCTGCAACTGGACAAACAGGAGTATTTCCTATAATTTTAAATCCTTCTGGAGCTCTTTCTATGTAATCAGTGTGACTCATCCAACAAATTGTTGATGGTGCAACACCTTCAAATAATTTTGATTCAACATCAACAGCAACTTCTGTCTTACCATATTCACTTACAGGCGCAGTAGCAACTTTTCCTCCAAGTACATGAGACATAAGTTGTGAACCATAGCAAATACCAAGTACAGGTATTCCTAATTCAAATATAGACTTATCACATAAAGGAGAATTTTCACCATATACACTGTTTGGCCCTCCAGTGAAGATTATTCCTTTTGGGTTCATTTCTCTTATTTTTTCAACGCTTAAATTATAAGGATGAACCTCACAATATACATTACACTCTCTAACTCTTCTTGCAATTAATTGATTATATTGACCACCAAAGTCAAGTACTAATACTAATTCTCTACTCATTAGAATCCTCCTAATGTTTTTTCTTTAATTATCTCGTAAAATTATACACTTTTCAACAAAAATGTTAAAATCTAAACACAGAAACTCCAAAAAGGAGTTTCCATATCTAACTATTAACTAAGAACTATTAACTATTAACCATCCAAACTATTCTCTAACACTATAATTTGGTGCTTCCTTAGTTATATTTATATCATGTGGATGACTTTCTCTTATTCCTGATGCAGTTTGAACAACAAATCCAGCATTTTCAAATAAATCTTCTAAAGTTGGAGCTCCAAGGTATCCCATACCTGATCTTATTCCACCTATTAATTGGTATAAAGTATCAGCTACTGGTCCCTTATATGCAACTCTTCCTTCAACACCTTCTGGAACAAATTTCTTAGTACCATTTTGGAAGTATCTATCAGAAGAACCTTTCTCCATAGCCCCTAAAGAACCCATTCCTCTATAAACTTTATAGCTTCTTCCTTGATATATTTCCATTTCACCTGGTGCTTCTTCACAACCAGCAAGCATTGATCCCATCATACAAGCACAAGCTCCACCAGCTAAAGCCTTAACTATATCTCCTGAATACTTAAGTCCACCATCAGCAATTACTGGAACTCCATGTTTTCTTCCTTCTTCAGCACAATCCATAACTGCAGTTAATTGAGGAACCCCTACCCCAGCAACTATTCTTGTTGTACAAATTGATCCTGGTCCAATACCAACCTTTATACAGTCAGCTCCAGCTTCAACTAAATCTCTTGTAGCTTCTGCAGTAGCAACATTACCAGCAATTATTTGAAGATCAGGATATTTAGCTTTTATCTTTTTAACACCATCAATAACTCCTTTAGAGTGACCGTGAGCTGTATCTAATGTAATAACGTCAACTTGAGCTTTAACTAAGGCATCAACTCTATCCATCATATCATTAGTTATTCCAACTGATGCTCCACAAAGCAGTCTTCCTCTTGAATCCTTTGCTGCGTTTGGATATGCTCTAACTTTTTCTATATCCTTTATTGTTATAAGACCTTTTAAGTTGTTTTCTGAATCAACTAAAGGTAATTTTTCTATTTTATGAGTCTTTAATATTTCTAAAGCTTCTTCTAATGTTGTTCCTTCTGGAGCTGTTACTAATGGACTCTTAGTCATAACTTCTGAAATTACTTTATCATAGTTTGTTTCAAAAACTATGTCTCTGTTAGTTATGATTCCTACTAATTGAGTTCCTCTTGTAACTGGAACACCTGAGATTCTATATTGAGACATTAATTCTAATGCTTCTCTTACTGTATGGTCTTCATTCAAGAATATTGGATCTGTAATTACTCCATTTTCTTGTCTCTTAACTCTATCAACTTCTTTTGCTTGATCTTCAATTGTCATGTTTTTGTGTATTATTCCGATTCCGCCTTCTCTAGCCATTGCAATTGCCATCTTAGATTCAGTAACAGTATCCATACTTGCACTCATTAGTGGTATGTTTAGTGTTATTGTCTTTGTTAATTGAGTTTTTAATGAAACTTGATTTGGTAAAACCTCTGATTTGTTTGGTACTAGTAATACATCATCAAATGTGTAAGCTGTTTTTAATATTCTTGCCATACTTAATCTCTCCTATCATAATTATTTATCTTTATATTTATGTAATAAATGCATTTTATATCTGATTATTTATTTTTGGGGTTAATCAAATAAAAAAAAGCATATTAAGTCCGCTATCTATAAGTGAACATTAATATGCTTTTACCCTATACATTATTCGTGTTTAGGTAAGTATATCAAACTCACTCATAGATGAAAATTTAAGGTTTTCAGTAGAAACACCCTGCCATATTCAGGGTTTATATGAGTTGTTTTATTATTCGTGTTTTTTCGCTTTTTATTATTATAGTTTATGGTTTATGGCTTGTCAATATAATAAATTGAAACAAATAAATGCTAATAATATATTTACCATCTTTGTGGTATATTATTAGCATTTATAAATATCTTATTGTTCATTTTTAGTAATTTTGTTAATATCTCTACTTATTTTATGATAAATTATTATTTCAATTCTTATTAAATACTAACAAACTTCACCTTAATATATTTGTTTTATTATAAAACTTATTATTAATAATTATTTGTTATTTTATTTTTTAATAATCTAGTTTTGTATCTTTAAATAATTTTATTATAAAAAAGCAAGTTCTATGTATTAAACATAAAACTTGCTTTTGTAATGATAATATTATTTATTACGTTAATTAAATTATTATTTTAACTTCCAATCCTGTGGATTCTCAGATGGTTTTTTTTCTGAATTGCTTCTTAAAGCCTCATATATCTGCTTGTCATATACTACACACTCACCTTGTTTATATCCCTTTTTAGATAACCAATATTGAGGATAATCACCTTCAATATCCCAATCATATCCTTCACTTGGATTAGATAAAGTTTTATCAGCTGTTACTATATAAACAATATTATTATACACTACCTTCTGCCCCTTAAAATATCCTTTTCCATTAATCCAATATAATGCATCATCTGTAACTATACTCCACTCATATCCTTCATTTGGATATTTTATACTACTAGAATTACTTGAATATGATATATTAGTTAAAGCTTCATAAATAATACCATTATACATTACTTTATCTCCAACGATAAAATTTGTATTCCTCCAATAAGGTATACTATCCGTATCTGTTTTTATATGCCACTCTTTAGCATCTGGTCTTGGTTCAACCGATTTCGCATCATTATCTATATATTCATATACCTCACCATTATATGTTACAATATCCCCTTTTTCATACTTCTTTCCTGTAACATAATAATATGGTCTACTGCTAATTAATTGCCAATCTTCATTTAATGAAGGCTCCTGAATTGTAGCATTAACCGCCTTGTATTGAAAACTACCATACTTAACAATCTCTCCGACTTTATACCTTTTACCACTAACCCATTCTTGAGGATTAGCCCCAGTAACTTTCCATACAAGTTCAGTTAATGGATTATCACCTTGTGTATCAGCTTTAGCTGTATATAAAACACCATTATATACAATAGATTCACCTTTTTTATAGCCTTTAGTTGAAATCCAATATGGTACATTATCACTTAATATTTCCCAACTATATCCTTCATCTGGTTTTTCACTTGTATCATATCTAGCTTTGTACTTATAGCCATTATATATTACTTCATCACCTTGACTAAAGTTCGGATCACTACTAGTCCAATATTTTCTTGAATTAGCTTCTACTACTCCCCAGTTACTATTTCCTCCTGGGTATCCAGAAGAATTTGATATATCAGAATTAGCCTTATATAATACACCATTATATATAACTTGACTATCCTTTTTATATGCCTTTTCACTATTAAATTCTGTAGGATATTCAGAAATTATTTCCCATGAGCTATATTTATATGGCTTATTACTACTGTTAGATATATCTGAGTTTGCTTTATATAATATTCCTTCATAAGTAACAATTGTATCTTTTTTATATGATAATGTTGGGCTCCATTCTAATGGCCAATCTGATATAATCTCCCAATTATCAAATTTATCTGGACTGTTGTCTTGATTACTAAGATCTTTTTTAGCTTTATATAGCACCCCTTTATGAACAACTAAATCACCAGTGTAATATACTAAAGTGTTTGACCATTCTAAAGGTTCATCAGATATTTTTTTCCAATTGTTAAATTTATCAGGATCATTACCACTATTACTTATGTCATGTATGGCTTCATATAAAAATCCATTATATATGACCCTATCACCTTTTAAATATTTCTTAGTACTCATCCACTCTAAAGGTTCATCAGATACTGGTCTCCAATCCCCCCAATACTGTGGATTATTGTTACTATTACTTATATCACTTGTTGCCTCGTATAAAACTCCCTTGTATACAGTCTTGAATCCTGTAGTATATGCAAGTTTATTACTCCACTCAATAGGATCATTTACCGGTATCCAATTTCCATATAAATCTGGTGGATTATTACTGTTAGCTCCTGTCGAATTTCTTGCGACATATACAATCCCATTATATATTACCTTATCTCCAACATTATTAGCTTTACTATTATCCCATTCAGGTATATTTAAATCTACCAATTCATTATTTTGTTTTGGTATATTATACGGCGCTGTAGCAGTATCACCTGAAGATACAATATCTAAAACAACATTAAAATAAATATTTTGATATACACTTTTTTTCCCTTCATTATCAGTTGCTTTTATTTCATATGTATAGCTTGGCCACATTCCGTTCCTAGTTATGTGAATTATACTATTCAATGATTTTATAATATCATTTGATTTTTTAGCATCATTATATGTAGAGTCATTAATATCATGCTTTATATTATCTATATCCGCTTCATTTAATATTGTATTTTTCTTTTTAGTAATTTCAGATATAATATACTCTCTAGCAACATTTACTGCTGAATCCAAATCTAAGTTACTATCAATAATAGTACTATAACTCTTATTTAATTTTGTAGTACCAATTACATAACTTGATACTCCCGTACAAACAATAAGTAATGCCGATAATAAAATTAATACATAAGCTAATGCTGAACCATTTTTTTTCATTATGTCTCCTCCCATTCGATTTATCATTTTAAAGAACATGAACTGATTTTATTTTTTATTTTTATAATAGTAGCTTCACTAATTCTTAATCTTTTTTCACTTTCGGCATACATCAATAATGTACCATTTGTATTATTTACATAAATATTTTTACCAGCTATCATACTTCCACTTAAATTGGTACTGCAATATTCTGAATTATTTATTTCTATATTTCCAGTACATATTATTATCGTATCTGTTAATTGAAGTTTGTTCCATTTCAAATTATTAGTAGTGCTATTATTTATAATCAATTTATTAGCATTAACTAAATAAACCTTATAATCATTTACAGTAAAGTATCTAATTCCTTCGCCAACCACCTTAATTTCATCTGATATTCCTAAATCAGTTATCTTTATTTTTTCTACTCTTGAACCATTTACTTTATCAAAATATAAGTTTTCATCTATTGTTTCCAAAACAATAGATGATTTGTACTCAAAGTTAAATATTGGGATATTTATTCCCTCCCCTTTATTTTGATGTATTCCATAAGCACTATTACTAATTTCATGGTTATATATTTTACTATTAACAACATAATAATTATCCAATTTTTTAGTGTCAAAAAACACCTCCTTATTATTACTATTTATACTTACTATTCCATCTACAGAGTTTGCGAGTAGAATTGGTTGCCTACTTCCACCACTATTTCCCAAACCAGTATTAGTAACATTCATATTAATATCATCATTTTCTGTTGTCTTAACCCCCCCATAATATTCTGATGAAATATTAGTTTCATCCATATTAAAAGTTAATATACCATTATTATTTCTAGCAACTATAGTTGTGGAATTATCTAAATCTTTTGCTAACACCTTGTTATTACTAAGCTCATAATATGCTATTCCAGAATTAATACTCTTATTAACGTAATCACTCTTCCATAATTCCTTTTTCCCACTAACATCAACTTCAAGAAAAACTTTCTTTTCAGTAACTATATCTACAATATATCTTCCTGTATAAATCTGTCCATCATATTGTATTGATGCTTCATTCAATACTTGAGTTACTCCAACATCTAGATATCCTATTATATTATTTACTTCAACACCTGTAATTTCATTTTCAATATTCATAATTACTGTTCTAAAGTCATTTTGAATATTAGTTTTATTTTCAGTTCTATTTATTATTTTATATCCCTGTTTAAAAACACTAAAAATAATAGGCAAAACTATCATAGCAATTGCTATAACAGCCATTAATTCAACTAAAGTAAATCCCCTTTTCTTTTTCTTCATACAATCACCTATTTATATATAATTCTTTCGAATCAATACTGCCTCCATAATTCATTTCTACCTTTACTAGATATAACTCCTTATCCGTAACTTTGCTAACATTAACGTTTAGTTCATATTTAGTTGTATAATTTGCTACATTAGAGTATTCAACCGTTGCATCAGTTAATTTCTTTAGCATTTCTTCCATATCATCAAAATACACATAAAAATCTTTATTCACAAAATTATCAAATTTATCTTTTTCTATATAATATTTTCTTGTATCACTACTATCTGAAACCTCTCCTCCAGCTTTTAACTTAAATACATCTAAAGCAGCTTTTAGGTAGTTAGTTGTATCTAAATATTGCTTACTTCTATTTTCAGCTTTTACTATATTCAACATATATGAACTTATTCCAACAAATAAAATAGAAAGGATGGCCATAGCAGCCATTATTTCTACTAAAGTCATCCCTTTTTTTCTGTCATATTTTTTATTTAAAGGAGTTGTCTTTTCCATAAATTCCATCATTGAACTCATAGCTTTCAGCCTCCTCATAATTTAAGTTATAAAAATTAGCTGTTATCCCTGCATTTAATTTAGTTCCTTCAAATGGACTTAATGATATATTAGAAACATCTGCAACCCTAGAATAATTCTCAACAGCCTTAACAAACTTCATTATATCTTCATACTCTCCAGTTAAAGTCATATTAACAATTTGCTTTTTTACAGCTTGTTCATCATTAGCTTCTATGCTCGCTTCTTGTGTTCCCCCCATATCAAGTCCTCTATCAATTTCTGTAACTACTCCATTTTCATCAGTTACAACACCATCACTTGACTTTATTTCTTCTTCTGAAACATCAGAGTTTGAAAAACTCAATGCTCTCATTTCTACATTGCTCCTACTCATTAACCCTTTTAAATCATAAATTATTTGAGCTACTGCTGGTGTTTTTGAAATTTCTTCTAATGCATTATCATATTTAACTTGTAATTCTTTTTGTTTTTCTTCTAACACCTTATTTTGCGCTGGAACCATAGCTACTCTTACTTGTTCAGCTCTCTTTGCATCTAAAGTCATTAAGTTATTAGAATATTGCTCAAGTTGAGGTAATATCAAAAATCTTAATCCTAAAACAAGAGAAAGAATAACAATTGTAGTTGATAATATAACCTTATCTTTTTTAGAAAGATTTTTTAAATAAAGTACAATACTATTCTGTTGCTTTTGCTTTGCTTCCATCTTTACTTACCCCTTCTATAGTAATTGAAAAACTATATTTTATTATAGTGTTTTTATTTATTTCAGAATTAGTTCCTTCTGATCCATTATTAGTCTTATCACTGTTATCTTGTATAACATTTGTTTTATCATTAGCATCATCAGATGCTAACTCTATTATTTCATCCCAAATGTTAACACTACCAGTTAAAGCAATAGGCATAAATGTGCCCCTTGTTGATATACTATCATTTTCTTCATCTAAACTAGATACTTCTATGGTCTCTTCAATTGGATTTATGTAACTAATCTTTGCATTACAAAACTCTTCACTCATTTCTAAATTTGCCAAGAATTCTGGAATTGCACTATATGTAGATGATTTTCCACTAATATTTATTAATCCACTATCAGTAAATGAAAATCCTTCAAATGTTATTTCTTTCGGTACATAAGTATTCAACTTAGAAATAATCTCAGATGTATTGCTTGTACTATTATCTATATCTTTAATTCTATTTATAAAATACTCCATTTTACTAATTTCAGATTGCAATTGTTGATTCTTTACCACTATCTCATTATATCTAGCAATATCTGCGTCAATATTTGCTATTTCCTTAGTTATAATCTTATTGATTACCAAAAACGGAGTCACGATAGCTATTATTGCTATTAAAATTAATATAGGCACTCTTACCAATACTTTATCTATATTGGCTTTATCTTTTTCTTTTTTAATAGTTTTAGGACTTAAGTTAAGTAATTTATTATCATTTCCTCTAAGAAGCAATCCATAAGATGATATATACTTAGGGAAATTATCTTTAAACTTAAGTTTTAATCCCAAATCTGATGGATCTTTTACTAATATACATGGTAATTCAAAATATTTTTCCAAATACTTTTCCATATTAGTCATTATCATATCTGCACATATTATAATAAAGTTTGTAACAGGCTTATTGGTTTTTTCAGAATTATAATATCTTACAGTGTTATTTACACTAGCTAATAAGTTTTCAAAATTCATCATTAACTGTTGATTATTTTCAAAAACATTGGTGACTTGCTTGCTATCTAGTGCTGTAACTGCTGCCTCATCATATACTTCATTAAATATATTCTTAATTCCAAAAGGAAGATTTCTTTCAAATTTTAAAACATTGCCTTCAATTATTCCAAGTGTTGAGCTATCTGCTCCAAAATAAAATATCCCAGTTGATTCCTCACTGGCAATATGATCACTACTTTTTAATACTCGAGCTAGAGAATTAGATAATATATCTATTACTTCTAATTCTTTACCTATTTCTTCTGCTATTTCAATTATTGGATTTATTTTTTCTTTAGTTGCTGCAACTAGCAGTATCTTATATGCTTTTTTTTCTTTTGTATTTATTTTTTCTACTATTTCATAATTCATATAGTAGTCATCTATATCTGGTATAAATTGTTTGAATTCAAAATTTACTGCCTCAATTAAAGCATTATTTTTAAGTATAGGTACTTCTATGTATCTTGTTATTATATCTGTTCCTCTTAAAACAAAGGATACATTTTTAATATCTCTACCATTAACATCTAAATAATCATTTAAAAGTTTAACTATAGAATCTTTATCTCTAACATTACCATCTTTACAATCACCATTTTCTAATTCAATAGTATGTGTCTCATATATCTTATTTTTATTTCCAATAAGAATATTTATAGATGTATCTGTTATTTGGATAGATAGTTTTTTGTTATTCACTATTGACATTAGGCTACCTCCTATTTATTATTTTTTCTTATATGGATTTTCACCTGTCCACTCTATTATTTTTCCATTTTCTATATTAATTTTATTAACAGCCTCTTGATCAGCTACAATAGATTTTAGAGATTTATATGTAATATCCTGTTGTAGTAAATCATGCAGCCCTTCATAATCTTGTAAAAAACCATTATTAATTAATTCCTTTAATTCAATATCCATGTTTATCACTTCTCCACTTGATAAAACATGATAAACTACATTTCTTGATTGAACTATTATATTTGTCTTTTTAGTTCTATTAATATATCCTGATACAGTTGGTACTAATACTGCTGCTAAGATTACTATAATAGCTATAACAGACATTAATTCAATTAATGTAAAAGCCTTTTTCTTATTTTTTATCCTCATAATTTCCTCTTAAAAAATCAGGACCAAAAGGTCCTGAAAATAAAGAAATAATTATAATTTTATTGAACTGTTGTTGCTAAATCAGCAAAATCATTTCCATCTAATACAATCTTATTAAGACTATTTGGATCAGAATTAATCATAAAAGCTTCTTTAACTGTCATCTCTTCTATATTTTTAATGGCATTAATTTCTAATAAATCACTTCCAATTAATGATGGTAAATCACCAATTTCAACATTTTCATTGTTAGTTAAAGTATATTTATCAGTTTCATTAGGTGCTGTAATATTAAACGTCTCCATAGCCCCTACTGCATTTCTAACTTGAGTAATTATAGCAGTCTTCTTCGATCTAGTAATATACCCAGATACAGTTGGTACCAATACTGCTGCTAAGATTGCTATAATAGCTATAACAGCCATTAATTCGATTAATGTAAAACCTTTTTTCTTTTTCATTTTTGTTAAGTTCATTACTTATCCCTCCATATTTTTTTATGTAATTATTTTATATAAAGAGGTTGTCCCTCATTTATAACTTGATTTAACTTATCACTTGCCATTCTAAACTTAAACCTGTCTAAACTGCCCCCATAACTTGGAACATTGGCATTGCTATGGATATTACTACAAATCCAACAACAATAGCTAAAAATACTATCATAATTGGTTCAATTAAAGCAGTTAATTTTTGAAGCGCAAAGTCTGCTTCTATTTCATAATACTCTGCTGTTTTCTTAAGAATATCATCCAAACTACCTGTATCTTCTCCAACCTTCATCATTTGAGTTAACATCTTAGGAAATATTCTTCTTGATTCTAATGTATCCCCAATTCCTGCACCCGTAGTAATTAACTTTGTAGATTCATCAATAGCTTCTTTTATAAATTTATTATCAACTGCATTACCTGCTATACTCAACGATTCGATAATATTCATTCCACCTTTAACTAACATTGCAAAGGTCCTAGCAAATCTTGCAGTAAATATTTGTTGTGTTATTTTGCCTAAATACTTGTCTGTTACTAAGAATTTATCAATTTGATACTGTATAGGATAATTAGTATCAATAAATAATTTTTTTACAACTATTATTGCAATTACTATTAATACTAATAATAAAAAATTCGAATTAATAAAATCGCTAATAGCAATTACTATCTTTGTTGGTATTGGAAGCTCTTGTCCCGCAGATAATATACTATCAACAAAGGTTGGAACAACAAAACTTACAAGGCCCATAACTATACAAATAGCAAATACTAATAAAAATTTCGGATAAGTTAGTGCTGCATCTATTTTCTTCTTTTGCCTATGTTGCTTATCATAATAATCAGCCATTTCTTCCATTACCTGATCTATATTTCCTGTTGCTTCTCCAACTTCAACCATTGCAGTAAGCATAAAAGGAATATCTTTATGTTTACGAAAAACCTCAGATAAAGCACTTCCTTTTTGAACTTCTTCATGTACATTATCCAATATTTTTCTTAACCTCTTATGTTCAATTTGATCTTTAATCATTCCTATAGCTCTAAGCATTGGAACACCTGCAGATAAAGTAAAATAAAATTGTCTACAAAGAATTGCTAAATGATCAAAAGGTATTCCCTTTTTAATATTAAACTCTAATGTAGCACCTTTATTATTCTCTCTTACTGAAATTGGGAATATCCCTTTGCTTCTAAGCATTTCTTTTACATCATCTTGTGTTTCAAGATCAATCATTCCTTTAACTGTAGAACCATCTAATGATTTACCTTCATATAAAAAAACAGGCATTTATCATTTCTCCTTTAATCACCTAATAAAGTTACTCTTAACAATTCTTCTACTGTAGAATTACCATTCAATACAACATTCATTGCAGACTTGTTTAATGTTTTCATATTATTTCTTAATGCAGCATTTGTAATTTCTTCTAGTGGTTTATCTGCATTAATTAAGTCTCTTATTTCCCTATTAATTTCCATAACTTCATATATACCAACTCTTCCCTTATATCCAGTATTGCTACATCTATTGCAGCCTACTTTTCTGTATAAAGTTAAGTCTTGATATTTAGGCACTCCTAAAATTTCTTTTTCATAATCACTTGCTATATATTCTTCTTTACAATGAATACATAGTTTTCTTATAAGTCTTTGAGCTATAATTCCTACTAAAGCAGATGAAACAAGATAAGGAGCAACCCCCATATCTTTTAATCTTACTATAGATGATGGTGCGTCATTAGTATGTATTGTACTTAGAACTAAATGTCCTGTTATAGCAGCTCTAACAGCTATTTCGGCTGTTTCAGTATCTCTTATTTCTCCAAGCATTACTATATCAGGGTCTTGTCTTAATATTGATCTTAATCCTGAAGCAAATGTTAATCCTGCTTTAGTATTAACGTTTACTTGATTAATCCCATCCATTGAAAATTCAACTGGATCTTCTACAGTGATTATATTTTTATCTTCTTTATTTAAATCCCTTAATAAGGAATAAAGAGTCGTTGATTTACCACTTCCTGTTGGCCCAGTAACTAATACTATTCCATGTGGCTTATTAATAATTTTATTTATCTTATCTAAATCATCATCAGCAATACCAAGTACTGATTTATCAACATTAAATGCACTTTTATCTAATATTCTTATAACTATTTTTTCACCATTTACAGTTGGTAAAACTGACACTCTTAAGTCTACATTTTCATCATCAACCCGAGTAAATATTCTTCCATCCTGCGGAATTCTTTTTTCTGCAATATCCATATTACCCATAATTTTTATTCTGGTAATCAGACCAGCCAATGGTTCCTTTGGTGAGTCAAATTGCTTTTGTAATGCTCCATCAATTCTATATCTTACACAAACCCTATTTTCAAATGGCTCTATATGTATATCACTTGCTTTACTTCTTACTGCATTTTGAATGATAGAATCAACAAGTTTTACAGCAGGTGCATTTTTTATATCTTCACTTAACTCTTCTTCAAGTACCTCATTAATTTTTTCTTGATTCCTAAATTCTTCTGCAGTTTTTTTCATATAATCTTCTGAATAATATTTTGATATTGCTTGTGCTATTTCAGCTTTACCACATAAAGCAATTTTAACTTCATATCCAGAAGCAATTCTAACATCATCCTCTGCTATTATATTAAGCGGATCATTCATTAAAACTAATAATTTACCTTCAATAAACTGAACTGGAAATACATTGTATTTTTTAGCTAAGGATTCAGAAATCATCTTAACAGCTTTTCTATCTACTGTTATCATATCTAAATAAATTCTTTGTATTCCAAGCTGTATCTCTAAAGCCTGTAATAAGTCATCCTCAGTAATAAAACCTCTTTCTATCAATACCTCTCCTATTTTATTACCTGTTTCTTTTTGAATCTTTAGCGCTTCTTGTAAGTCATTTTCTGTAATATAGTTAAGTTCAATTAACATATCACCTAACCTTTTTCTTCGATTCATTTTTCCTCCATGTAATACTTTAATATAAGGTTTATGTATATTTTTATTACTACCTTTTAAGTAATTATTTTTATTACTATATCTTAGTATAATTAGTAAACTATTGATATTCAATCATAATCTCATTTATTATTTAATTAAAAATTTAGTTAAAACAATCCTAAATAAATATCTATTAGCCTACTTCCATATAAGCAAGCTATTATTCCACCTATAGCTAAATATGGACCAAATGCAATCTCAGCTTTTCTTTCTTTTAACTTGAATATCAAGATTATGGTAGCAACTATTCCCCCTAAAATTATGGCTAAAAATAAAGTCACTAAAATACCTTTTATACCTAAAAATAATCCGCATATAAGTGCTATATCAATATCGCCCTCTCCCATACCTCTAGTTAAAATAACAATAAGGTATATAATACCAAACCCTATAAATGCACCTGCAATATAATTCCAAGGTATTGATTTTGTCTCCATCCATTCTAATACTGCAAATAATATTCCAGATACTACTCCAAAAACTACTGTTGAGTTATAAACATATTTGGTTTTAAAATCAATAAACCCTATTACTATTAAAAGTGATGCAAATAAACAGAACTTAAATAAATTTAAAGTAAATCCAAATTTTAAATAAATTGCTATATATAAAATTGCGTTTAATATCTCAACTATTGGATATTGTATAGAAATTTTCTCCTTACAACTTCTACATTTTCCACCTAAAAATATATAGCTTAACACTGGAATCAAATCTTTAGCTTTTAATTCATATCCACAATTAGTACAATGTGATGGTGGAAATGCAATTGATTCTTCGTTTGCTATTCTACAAATGCATACGTTTAAAAAACTTCCTATTACTAATCCAAAGATTACTACTAAAAAAATATCCATTACTACTCCTTAAAACAAAACTTACATTATATTATTATAGAAACAAATAATTGTAATTAATACTAATTAATTATATAGTACCATTTTTTATTACTATTTTCCATGTTTTATTCATTTTTTGTATTTTTTTGTATTTTCCTACAAAAAAACTTTTCTTTTCTAATTATATCTAATAATAAAATAAAAATAAGGTTATTACTAACTCATAGTTATAGTTAATAATAACCTTATTTATTGAAATGTTAATTTTTATTTATATTAATACATTCCATCCATTCCGCCCATTCCTGGTGCACCTTGCATTGGTTGTTCCTTTTGTGGAATATCAACTACAGCAGCTTCAGTAGTTAAGAATGTAGAAGCTACAGATGCAGCATTTTGAAGTGCACTTCTTGTAACCTTAGTTGGATCAACTATTCCAGTCTTAATCATATTTACATATTCATCATGTAAAGCATCATATCCCATTCCAGCTTCACTGTTCTTAATTCTTTCAATAATTACAGAACCTTCAACTCCTGCATTAATAGCAATTTGTCTCATTGGCTCTTCTAATGCTCTTACTATAATGTTAATACCAACTTGAGTATCAGCAACATCTGATTTTAATTCTGCAACCTTGTTAATAACATTAACATAAGCTGTTCCACCACCTGGTACTATTCCTTCTTCAACCGCAGCCTTAGTAGCAGCTAAAGCATCTTCTATTCTAAGCTTTCTTTCCTTAAGTTCTGTTTCTGTAACAGCACCAACTTTAATTACTGCAACACCACCAGAAAGTTTAGCTAATCTTTCTTGTAATTTTTCTTTATCAAATTCAGAAGTAGTCTCTTCTATTTGCATCTTAATTTGATTAATTCTTTCTTTTATATTAGCACTATCGCCTCTACCATTTACTATAGTAGTATTATCCTTTGTTATCTTAACACTTTCAGCTTGACCTAGCATATCTAAAGTAGTTTCTTTTAAATCTCTTCCTAACTCTTCAGAAATTACTTGACCACCAGTTAAAATAGCTATATCTTGAAGCATTTCTTTTCTTCTATCTCCAAATCCTGGAGCCTTAACAGCAACACAGTTAAATGTTCCTCTTAACTTATTAACTACTAATGTAGCCATTGCTTCACCTTCGATATCTTCAGCTATTATTAATAACTTCTTACCAGCTTGAACTATTTGCTCTAATACTGGTAATATTTCTTGTATGTTTGTAATCTTCTTATCAGTTATTAAGATTAATGGATTATCTAATACTGCTTCCATTTTTTCAGTATCAGTTACCATATAAGCTGAAACATATCCTCTATCAAATTGCATACCCTCAACTACTTCTAGTTCAGTACCCATTGATTTAGATTCTTCAACAGTAATAACTCCTTCATTACCTACTTTTTCCATAGCATCAGAAATAAGCTTACCTATTTCTTCATCAGCTGCAGAAATAGCTGCAACTCTAGCTATATCTTCCTTACCACTAACTGGTTTAGAAATTTCTAATATTTCACTAACTGCTTTATCTACAGCTTTTCTTATACCATTTCTAAGTAACATTGGATTTGCACCAGCTGTTACATTTTTTAATCCTTCTCTTATAATAGCTTGAGCTAAAAGTGTAGCTGTTGTAGTACCATCCCCTGCAACATCGTTAGTCTTAGTTGCAACTTCCTTTACTAATTGAGCTCCCATATTTTCATATGGATCTTCTAATTCTATTTCTCTTGCAATTGAAACACCATCATTTGTTATAAGTGGTGAACCAAACTTCTTATCTAAAACTACATTTCTTCCTTTAGGTCCTAATGTTACCTTTACTGTATCAGCTAGTTTATCAACACCAACTTGCATTGCTCTTCTAGCTTCTTCTCCGAATTGAATCATCTTTGCCATAATAAACTTACCTCCCAATTAATTATTCTACTATTGCTAATATATCGTCTTGCTTTAATATAATATATTCTTCACCGTCAACCTTTACGTCTGTTCCTGCATACTTAGAATATAACACCTTATTTCCAACTTCTACATCCATAGGAACTCTCTTTCCTTCAACCATTGCCCCTGGCCCTATTGCAACAACTTCTGCTTCTTGTGGTTGCTCTTTTGCTGTTCCTGTTAAAAGTATTCCACTCTTTGTAGTTGTTTCAGCTTCTAATTTTTTTATTACTACTCTGTCACCTAATGGTTTTATATTCATAAATAAACCCTCCTATATTTCATTTGTTAGCACTCACTTTAATAGAGTGCTAATATCTTTATATTTATAATATAATTTATAAAGTAAACTTTCAACAATTACTTTCTATATTATTACCTTACTAAGGTCAAATATTACTAATTATAGTAATTTATTTTTAATTTACTTTGTTTTCCATTATTTTTCTTGCTATTTTAAATTTTAATTAAATATCTATAATAGATGTAATACCTTTTTTATATGCCTTTAAAGCACACCCTAATAAAATCCATACTATAGGTGCTACTATTATTACACTAATATTAAATATACTTTGAATAATATATGTAAATACCACAATAAATAGAATTTTAAATTTATCATCTTTAATATTCTTAAATAATCCAAATAAAATCAATATTAATACTGAAATATATGAAATCACAGTAAAAATCCCTCCACTAGCAGCATACTCTAAAAACTCATTATGCGCCTTATCAAAATAATCATTTGTTGGACCTGCATAGCTCATATATTTTTCATAATAATCATCCATTAATCTTAATCTTAAAGTATCTGGACCTTGTCCCAAAAACGGACTATCTATAAAAGCATTATAGGCCATCTTCCAAATAAATATTCTACTCGATCCAAAGCTATCCTCTATTTCAACATCATCACTTACTACTGAAGTTGCAACAGTTTTTCCCTCATTAATTATCATTAAGGCTCTATTTGTTATTGCTCCTGATGAAATATAATTTAAACTTAAAAATATACTTGTAAAAAGTATAAATACTATAATAGCTCTATTTAAGCACTGTTTTCTTCTTATAATAAATATAAACCCAATCAATGCCATTACTCCAAATGCTACCCATCCACTTCTAGTTGTTGAACAAAGTAATGCCGAAAACATTAACGTAGTACAAAATAAATACTTTTTACCTCCGTTAAAAATATAGTAAGAAAGGTATATAGCTATAAATATTAATATGTATGTAGAAAAAAAGTTTCTATGTCCTATAGTTCCCATAGTTGTAGGCATTAATATGTCACCCAATGCAAATTTTTGAATAGGATCAATACCAAAAAATTGCATTATTCCATATATACTCATTAATGTAGGTGCTATAAGCATTATATTCCACATAGTTTTATTAATTTTAAAATACGTTGACGATACAATAAATAATAAAATATAAATAGCTATTGTAAAAAATCCCTCATCTCTATGATAATTACCCCAAAAAGCTTCATATTTATAGTCTGAAAATATTGCTGCTATTAATAATGTAAATAAAAATATCACAGCTAAAATACTTTCTTTATATAATTTAATCTTTTTATCTTTTATCACTATTATTAATAAAAGTATTGCTGCCGGATATAAAAACATTGACCTACTATTTGTATATACTGGCTTACTTACTGGCAATACAATAAAAGGTAAAACCAATATAATGAAATATAATATCCCCCTTATTATTGCTTCGTTATTAATCTCCTTAAATAAAATCGAATTTTTAATCTTTTCCCCCATTAAATACCTCTTTCTTATGTAACTTATAATTATTTTATCCTTATTTTTAGTTACAGTATATTTTTCATCTTAACATAAAATTCCATGTATTTAAATAAGCTGTGATTTCATCATACTATAGACAAATCCACAGCTCTATCTCATAACTTATTTATACAATAAATATCTTATATCAATTTTTATAACAATAACTATTAGTCTTCAGAAGGCATTCTTTCTAAATTAACATCTTCAAATTCCTCAAGAGTTCTATTCTTAAGAACAGCCTTAATAGTAGTTCCATTATTAATCTTAGTAAATGCAGCCTTAGCTCTCATTGGAGGAGCAATTACTCCTGCACCATTGATACATCCACCTTCACACATCATACCTTCAATAAAGTTTCCTGGTAACTTACCAACCTTGGCAAGCATCATAGTTTTTTTACAGTCAAGTCCTGAAGTTGGTATTGGTTTAAAGTCAACTTCAACTCCACTATCTGCAATATAATTCTTAATAGCTGCAGTCAATCCACCTGAAGCACCAAAGTTTCTTCCAAATACAGATGCATCATTAACATTTTCTTCTTCACATTCAAAAGGATTAACATCAAATGCTTCAAATAAAGCAAGTAATTCTTCAAATGTTAAAACATAATCAACTGCATCTTCTATTCCTATTCTAACAGCTTCACTCTTTTTCGCTGTACAAGGACCTATAAATACAACCTTAGCTTCTGGATCAACTTTCTTTACATACCTTGCTGCTGCAACCATTGGAGATACAGTTCCAGAAATTCTATCTTTTTCAGTTGGGTTAGTTTTTTCAATGAAATTTAAAAATCCTGGGCAACAGGAGTTAGTCATATATTTATCTCCTCTTTCCATTCTTTCAACAAATTCATTAGCTTCATGAACTGTTACTGCATCAGCTCCTAATGCTGCTTCAATCATTTCCTCAAATCCAAGTGCTCTTATAGCATTTCTAATCTTACCATAATTCATAGTAGGACCAAATTGACCAGTTATAGCTGGTGCAACAATTGCATACATCTTTCTATTTCTTCCAAGCCTCTTTGCAACTGGGACAATTAAGCTCTTATCAGAAATTGCTCCAAAAGGACATGCTCTCATACATGAACCACAATTAACACATAATTCCTGTTTAATCATAGCTCGTCTGTCATTAGGATTAATATCTAAAGCTCCTGTTGGACATGACCTCTTACAAGGTCTCATAACTTCAGATATAGCATCATAAGGACATGCTTTTTTACATCCCCCACATTCCTTACATAGCTCTTGATTTATATAAGCTCTTCCATTTACTATTGTAATAGCTCCAAAATTACATGCACTTTGACATCTATGAGCAAGACAGTTTCTGCATGAGTCTGTTACATTGAACTTGTTTATAGGACATCTATCACATGCTGCTTCAATAACATATATAATTTGTTCATCAGGTCTAATATCAATTAAATCTGGCTCAGCATTATCACCATTAGCAAGATATCCAGCTGCAAGCTTGGCTCTTTCTAAAACAATAGCTCTTTCTTTATAAACACAACATCTATATTGTGCAACTTCACCTTTAATAACCTCATAAGGAACCTTTTCAATACTTTCTAAACTAATTTCATCATTTTTTGCAAGTCTTGCAACTTCTGTTAATACCTCATGCTTTAACTTTTTAAGCTGAGTTTCAAACTTGAACATTTAACCACTCCCCTCCGTACTGTATACCACTTCTAATTATACAATATTTTCCCAATAACTTCTTTTCTTTTTCGAATATTCTGATAATATTTTTTCATATTTAAAGTTCAACATTTATCCTCAAAATCACATTTAATTTTATTTTTTTATAAATTAATTTCTAAATTTACTTATAAAAAAAATGATAGGATTTCCTTTTACAAATAAATCCTATCACTTCTTTAAAATAACTTAATAAATATACTTAATCAATTATAAAAAACTTCAATATTAATATATTTTTTCATCAGTCTTTATTATAAAATCAACTAATGCTTCTTTAATATCATCAATTAATTCAACATCTACAATTGACATATTATCATCATCAGTATGAACAACTCCTGTAATACCATCTTGCCCTATTACTAATGAAGCAGCATTTTCTCTTCTAAATGACATATGATCACTGCTACCTACAACTGCTCCTTCTTCATTCATTGCATAAGGAACCATCTCATAGTAAACATCATCTTCATCTAAAACTTCAATAAAATCATCATATAACTCTTGAGATGCAGGATCATTATTTTTCACTGCTAATCCTTCATTTCCTTTAACTCCAACACAATCAATATTGATATTATACCAATCATCATATGTTTCTTTAAATTCACTTACAAACTTTCTACTACCTATTAATCCAAGTTCTTCAGCATTAAATGCAGCAAAAATTATATCATATGGTGGTTTTTCATCACTATAATAATTAGCTAATTCCTTAGCACTTTCAAGTAAAACTGCAACACCAGATGCATTATCAATTGCACCTTCTATTTTGCTAACACTAATTTGTTGTGAATCAGTGTTGCTAGCTGCCTCTTCATTTTTCTTCCTTACTGTTACATGGTCAAAGTGAGCTGAAATTACAATTGCCTTAGAACTATCTTCACCTTTAATAACTCCAATTACATTATCAACTTCATTTTCATTATCTCCAGCAGGATTAAATATAGACCTCATTTCTTTATTTAAATCCACCTCTTGAAAATAGCTTCCATTATTAAATGGCTCTAACCCAATTGCTTCATAATAGTTTTTAATAAACTCTGCTGATTTAGTATTTTCATTAGTTCCTACTACTCTGGATAAATATTCATCACTAGTAAGTTCATTCATTATACTTTCAACATTTAAATCCTCTGGATTTTTTCCTGCTTCATTGTATGAACCTTGTTCCTTTGTTAATACCCCTTTACTAAATACACTTTGTTTAAAGCTACTTCCACATCCAGTAAAAAGCAAGCTTACTACTAATGCACTTGATATTATTGATATTAACCTCTTCTTTATATACATAGTAACCTCCCATAAAGTTATTAAGCTTTTGTCATTTTCACTTAGCTTATCCCTCTTATAACAATTCTATACATAACTTTAGTTACTATTCTACCTTTATATTGTTTTCCCTTGCATAATAAAATAAATATTGCTGAGCCATACCTGATAACTCTCCAAATTTATCTCTTCCAAATACTCTTATTTTATTTAATGATACATCTGGTGCTAAATAGAAATGTATCATTGCTCTTTTTATCCAAACATCAACTGGGAAAGCTGATTTTTTAGCCATTGAGAAAAGCATTATACAATCTGCAACCTTAGCTCCAACCCCCATAAAGTTTTGAAGCGCCTTATGACATTCATCAGTTGGCAATGACTTTATATATTCTAAATCAAACTGTTGTAATTCTTCATTTAAAGTTCCATTATTTTTAGCTTCAATTGCAGCATTAACCTTTCCTATTGTATCTACTATGTATTTACTTCTAAAAGATGCTCCTGTTTCTTTTATTTCTTCTAATGTTGCTTCTTTTAATTGTTCTGGAGTTGGGAATGCATAATATATATTTCCTTTATACTCAATTTTATCTCCCCATCTTTCAGATATCTTTTTAATAGTCTTCATTATTGAAGGAATACTATTTCTTGCTGATATTATAAAGCTTATTAACATTTCAAAAGGATCTTGATTTAATATTCTTATACCATAACCAAACTCAACACTTTTTCTTAAAAGTTCATCTTTAGATAATTCTTCTTTTATTTCTCCATAATTAACTTCTAAATCAAAATATTGTTTCCATATTTCGTTAAAGTCTTTCATATTAGTATTAAGTATTGTTACTGTGCTTCCCTCTTGAATTACTTCTATAACTCTTCTATATGCAACAATTATGTAGTCTGTATCAGTTATTCTCTCCCATCTAAAACATTGACCACATTCTAATATTTGTTTTATATTAAAATCTTTCACATTTTCTAATATTATTGAATTTTCTTTTTCTATTATATTTGTATAGTTCATTTCACACCTCGTTACTATAATAAGTTTTAAATCTTATCATTTATATTTTTATTGTTTCTAAGTTCATATTTTTATATTCTAAAGATAAATATTATTAATTAATAAATTCTATCTATTATGCTATATTAAATAAATTTATTTTTCAATATATTTCAAAATACTATTATCCATATACATTTAATAAAAATTCACTTTAATATCATCATTTTATTAAATAAGCCGTTATAGTTAAAATACTAAAACTATAACGGCTTATTTAACAAATTTGATTACTATACTTTATATTATAATAATTCTTTTCTTTCCCTATCTATTAATTGAATAATAATCTTTATAATCTTCAATTAATTCCTGTAGAACTTCAGCTGATACTATCATCATTTTTGAACATCTTGTTTCGCATTCATAATATTTTTCTTTTAAAGATATACAATCTAATGAATTCATTCTTCTATTAAATTCATATAAAAATTTAGAAGTCATTTCTCTAACATGTGGACTTTGGTGCCCTCTTTCTGTAGTGAACATTATCCCTAATGCTGCTATTGCTCCTGTTGCTGCACCACAAACACTTCCTATTGCCATTCCTCCACCAAAAGATGCCATTGTCATTAAAGTCTGCTTGGAAATATTTAAATCATAAACTTCATTAACTGCTACAAGCATACATTCTGCACAATTTAAATCATACTTTTTATCATAATATTTCATTGTAGTTTCTACTAACATTTAATTAATCTCTCCCTATAGTTCACATTTTCATTAGTTATATACCAATGGCACCTATCCTATAGCATTCCAATTGTTATTTCCTATATAAACAGGGTAAAGTCTTACAAAGACTAGCCATTAGATAAAGTTACATACTCATTTATAACATTAAAAACTTTCTTAAGTAACTGATCCATATTCTTGCCTCTTAAAAAGTTCATTTCGATTTCTATTCCACCAGTTAAAAATAACTTTATTTCTGAATCCATATCAAAATGCCCTGCTGTTTCTATTGCATAAGTAACTATTTTGCTATATGGAATCGCATAATATTCTGTTTTCTTACCAGTTATCCCTTGTTTATCACATATCAAAATCTTTTTATCTGTAAATAAGGCTGCATCTCTAACAGTCTTTACTGCAAATAGTGGTTGCTCATTTCTACTTACAAAATAAAGTAATGATTTTGGTATCTCTACTTCTCCATAAAAATTAAACACTCTTTTATTATTGTTAGTTTGATCTTCCATGTATTAACTCCACTCCTTTTACTATGCTAATATTTACATATCCTTTTATAAACCTTAGTACTTTATTATGATAATTATACCATAATACAATAAAGAGCAACTACCCGTCGATAGTTGCCCTTTAAAGTTAAATTAAAACGCTTATTTCCAATATATTATTTAAAATATATTATATCTCTTTAAATATATCATTAATTAATTTTAAAAATTTATAATTATCTTAATATCAATTAAGCATTATAGTTGTAGAATCCTCTTCCTGTTTTTCTACCTAACCATCCTGCTCTAACATACTTTCTTAAAGTACTACTAGCTCTATATTTAGTATCTCCAGTTTCATTATATAAAACATCCATAATAGCTAAACAAACATCTAATCCAATTAAATCCCCTAACGCTAAAGGTCCCATTGGGTGATTTGCACCATATTTCATAGCTGTATCTATGTCTTCTACTGATGCAATTCCTTCTTGAAGAATAAATGAAGCTTCATTAATCATTGGAATAAGTATTCTATTAACTACAAATCCTGGAGCTTCTGCAACTTCTACTGGTTCTTTCCCAATTGCTAAAGATAATTCCTTAACAGCATCAAAAGTTTCTTGAGAAGTAGCCATACCTCTGATAATTTCAACAAGCTTCATTATTGGAGCTGGGTTAAAGAAATGCATTCCTATAACCTTTTCTGGTCTACTAGTTGCTGAAGCAACTTCTGTTATTGATAAAGAAGATGTATTTGAAGCTAAAATAGTTTCTGGCTTACAGATCTTATCTAACTCAGCAAATATTTCTTTCTTAATTTTCATGTTTTCAATTGCAGCTTCAACAACTAAATCACAATCTGCAGCTAAATTCATATCAGTAGTTCCTGAAATTCTAGATAAAACATCTTCCTTAGTTTCTTCAGTCATTTTTCCTTTAGCAACTAATTTAGATAAACTCTTATTAATTCCAGCAAGTCCTCTTTCAACAAACTCATCTTTTATATCTCTAACTATTACTTCATATCCCTTTTGAGCAAAAGCTTGAACTATTCCTGCACCCATAGTTCCTGCACCTAAAACAAAAATCTTTTCCATATCTAAACCTCTCCCCTTTTAACAGTGACAAGTGATAATTGGTAAATTACAAGTTGTTATATGACCATTTGATTACCACTTTATCTTGATTCTGTTATTATTTAATTCTCAAATTTTTTACACCATAATTTCTTTATTTCATCAACATTATTTTTATTAAAGTAAAAAAATCCTAGGCTATTTTACTTTATACATTATTATAAAAATATGATTGGCCACTTATATTTTTATAATTTTAATGTTTATATATTTATATTTTTCCCCGAATAAATCAAACTAGATTCTGCACACTAATGGTTCTTCAGAATCAACAGATTCTTTTAATTTACTTATCATTTCTGGAATAACTTTATTTAAATCTCCCACTATTGCATAGTCTGCAACCTTCATTATTGGAGCAGTTTCGTCTTTATTTATAGCAATTATCATATCTGATTCTTGCATACCAGCAACATGTTGGATTGCTCCTGAAATACCACAAGCAACATAAATTGTAGGTCTTACTGTCTTACCAGTTTGTCCAACTTGATAATCTCTTTCAATCCAACCTTTATCTACAGCACCTCTTGATGCTCCAACAACTCCACCTAAAACTGTTGCCAATTCTTGTAAAAGTGCGAAGTTTTCTTTACTTCCAACTCCTCTACCACCAGCAACTATAACTTTAGCTTCTCCTATGTCAACAATATCCTTATTAGCCTTTACTACTTCAACAACTGTTGTTCTAATATCTGACGCTTCTAATTCAACAGAAACATTTTCTATAGTATAGTTTTCTTTCTTTTCAGTTAATTTAGAAAAAACTCCAGGTCTTACTGTAGCCATTTGTGGTCTATGATTTGGACATGCTATAGTTGCCATTAAGTTACCACCAAATGCAGGTCTTGTTGCAAGTAAGTCACCATTCGTAACATCTACTTCTAAAGATGTACAATCTGCAGTCAATCCAGTTGAAAGTCTAGCTGCAACTCTTGGACCTAAATCTCTACCTATGAAAGTAGCCCCTATAAATAATATTCCTGGCTTTCTTTCATTTGCTAATTCACAAATAACTTTTGTATATCCATCAGTTGTATAATTTTCTAATGCTTCATGTTCAGCTACTAATATTTCATCAGCACCATGTTCTCCTAAAATATCTGCTAAACAAGCAACATTATTTCCTAATAATACTGCAGTAAGTTTAACTCCTAATTCATCAGCTAATCTTCTACCTTCTCCTAATATCTCTAATGAAACCTTTTGTAATTCACCATTTCTTTGTTCAGCAAATACCCAAACGCCGTTATATTCTGATATATTCATCTCCAATTACCCTCCTATTATCTTAGATGTAGTGTTTTTCCTTTAACTTTCCTAAAACATATGCTACTGCTTCTGGAGCTGATTCTTTAATAATTTCTCCTGCACCTTTAGCTTCTTTAGTCATAGATTTCTTAACCTTTGTTGGAGAACCTTTTAATCCTAGTTCTTCAACAGGTATATCAAGGTCTGCCGCAGTCATAATTTTCACTTCTTTATCTACTGTATCGAAGATATATTGAACATTCATATATCTTGGATGATTTAATTCTTCAATTGCAGTTAAAAGCACTGGTGTTTGAACTTTTATTAATTCATATCCATCTTCTAATGCTCTATTTACTAACAATCCATCCTCTTCAACTTTAACACCTTGTACATACGTTACTTGTGGAACACCTAAATGTTCTGCTATTTCAGGACCAACTTGTGCAGTATCACCATCAATAGCTTGTCTTCCACCAAAAATTATATCGTAATCTAATTGTTTAATTGCTGCTGCAATAGTCTTTGAAGTTGCTAATGTGTCAGCTCCCCCAAATGCTCTATCTGTTAAAAGGATAGCTTCATCAGCTCCCATGCATAAAGCTTCTCTTAATGCATTTTTTGCTTGAGGAGGTCCCATACTAACTACAGTTACATGAGCTCCATAGTTTTCTTTTAATTGTAAAGCTGCTTCTAAAGCATGCTTATCTTCTGGATTTATTATTGAAGGAACACCGTCTCTTATAAGAGTTCCTGTTTTTGGATCTATTTTTACAACTGTTGTATCTGGTACTTGTTTTAAACAAACTACTATATTCATTATTAAAAGCCTCCCTCTATCTTAATGCAGCGCCTGCGATAACCATCTTTTGAACTTCAGAAGTTCCTTCATAGATTTCAGTTATCTTAGCATCTCTCATCATTCTTTCAACTGGATATTCCTTAGTGTATCCATATCCACCATGAATTTGAACAGCCTTAGTTGTCACATCCATAGCAACTTCAGCAGCAAATAATTTTGCCTTAGCAGCATCTACTGAATATGGAAGCTTGTTTTGTTTAAGCCATGCAGCCTTATATACTAATAGCTTAGCAGCTTCAATTTTTGTCTCCATTTCAGCAATCATCCATTGTAATCCTTGGAATGCTGATAAAGGTCTACCAAATTGTTTTCTTTCTTTCATATATTTAACAGCTTCTTCATAAGCTCCTTCTGCAATTCCTAAAGCTTGAGCAGCTATACCGATTCTTCCTCCATCAAGAGTTTTCATTGCTATACCAAACCCTTTACCTTCTTTTCCAATTAGATTTTCCTTTGGAACTACACAATTTTCAAATATAAGCTCAGTTGTAGAAGATGCTCTAATTCCTAACTTATCTTCTTTCTTACCAATTGAGAATCCAGGGAAGTCTTTTTCAACTATGAAAGCAGATATGCCTCTAGTTCCTTGAGACTTATCTGTCATTGCAAATACTATAAAGGTATCTGCTACTCCACCATTAGTAATGAATATTTTAGATCCATTTAAAATATAATTGTCTCCATCTAAAACTGCAGTAGTTTGTTGTCCCGCAGCATCTGTTCCTGCTCCCGGTTCAGTTAAACCAAATGCACCTATCTTTTCCCCTTTTGCAAGTGGAATTAAGTATTTTTCTTTTTGTGCTGGTGTTCCATTTTCATATAATAAAGAAGCACAAAGTGAAGTATGAGCTGAAACAATAACTCCAGTTGTTCCACAAACCTTTGATAATTCTTCAACAGTTATGATATATGATAATACATCTCCGCCAGCGCCACCTAATTCTTTAGGAAATGGTATTCCCATCATTCCTAGCTCTGCCATCTTCTTTACATTTTCCATTGGAAATCTTTCTGTTTCATCAATTTCAGCAGCTATTGGTTTTACTTCATTAACTGCAAATTCTCTAACCATTTGTCTTACTAACTCTTGTTCCCTAGTTAATCCAAAATTCATTGCTTTTTTACCTCCCTGCAATACCCTGTTTATGTGTATAGTTACAAGTAAATATGTAAAATACACTTAGCTTATATATTTAAAATTTATTAAATAACACCCTTTTTATAGTTAATAGTTAAGGAATAAATTCGGCATAGGCCAAATTTTAAAAATATATTTAAGAAACTCCATAAAGAGTTCCTACCAAAACTATTAACTCTTAACTATTCTTAAAGTTCTTTTCTCTTCTTTCTAAGAAAGCTGTCATTCCTTCAACTTGGTCTTCTGAATCAAAGCATTTTCCAAAATCATTTGCTTCGATTTCAATTGCTTTATCTATATCAACTTGCATTCCTCTATTAATAGCATCTTTACAATACTTAACTGCTATTGGTGCATTTGCACAAATAACTGAAGCCATTTTTCTTGCTTCTTCCATTAGGTTTTCTAATGGAACAACTTTATTAACTAAACCAATTCTTAAAGCTTCATCTGCCTTAATCATTGCACAAGTATAAATCATTTCCTTTGCCTTACCTAATCCAACTATTCTAGGCAATCTTTGAGTTCCTCCAAAACCTGGTGTAATCCCAAGACCAGCTTCTGGTTGAGCAAACTTTGCCTTTTCTGAAGCAATTCTTATATCACAAGCCATTGCAAGCTCACATCCTCCGCCTAAAGCAAATCCAGATATTGCTGCTATAACAGGCTTGTCTAAATTTTCTATTCTTCTAAATACCCTATTTCCTAAAAGTCCAAATTCTTCTCCACCCTTGGCATCTAAATCTTTCATCTCGGCAATATCTGCACCTGCTACGAAAGATTTTTCACCAGCTCCAGTTAATATTACACAATATACATTGCTGTCTTGTTCAATATTAGAAATTGCTAGATCTAATTCTCTTAATGTATCAGAATTTAAAGCATTTAATGCTTTAGGTCTATTTATTGTAACTATTGCTAAATTCCCGTCTTTTTCAAGAGTCACATTTTTCAACTCTTCTTCTAAAATTACATTTTTAATTTCCACAAATCCTTCCTCCCTTTTTATACCATAACTCCTCATAAACACCCTGTTCTTTGTTATATAATTAACAAATTAATTAAAAAAAATTCTCTTTTTCCCTTTTCTTTGGTTAGAAGATTCTGAATAATCACAACCTACTTATAATTATAATATCTAATTTTCTCATTTGCAATTAATATTTTCCTATTTGGTATATAAATTCCACTTTTTCAATCTTTTTCTTAGTATACGTTTACTATTTGAGTTTTATTCTCTTTGTTCATTTGTTAACATGCAAAAAATATATAAATTTATCCTCAATAAAGTATAAATTTTGAATTGAAAAAACACTTGAATTTATAATAATGAAATAGCAAATCAAAATTTTAGCTATAATAAAATTTTGATTTGCTATTTCGTCTAAACTATTTAATTATTTTATTCATCTTTCATTAAGTATACTAATGTTAATAAACTTTCAGAAAGATGTACATTTTCAACTTTAACGTCATTTGGTACAACTAAATCAACAGGTGCAAAATTCCAAATACCTTTTATTCCACCCTTCACCAAAAGATCACAAACCTTTTGTGCATTAATTCTTGGCACGCAAATAATTCCAATGTTAACATTACTATTTTCTAAATAACTATTTAATGTATCAATATCTCTTATTTCTACATCTCTTATCTTCATTCCGATAAGCTTTGGATTAGCATCAAATATAGCCTCTATAGATAGCCCTAATTCGGAGAATCTACTATAATTTGCAATTGCTTGCCCTAAATTACCAGCTCCTATAATGATTCCAGTATAGTCTTTATCTAATCCTAAAATTAAACTAATTTGTTTATATAATTCTTTAACATTATATCCGTATCCTTGTTGTCCAAAGTCACCAAAATTATTTAAATCTTGTCTTATTTGAGATGCTGTAAATCCTATCTTTTCACCTAATTCCTTTGATGAAATTCTATCTACATCATTTCTCATCAACTCTTTCAAATATCTATGGTACTTTGGTAATCTTTTAATTACTGCCATAGAGACACTTTTCTTCTTTTCCATAGTATATGAATCTCCTTAATTTATTCCAATAATTTCCCCATTTATTTAAACTTTGATAATATAATAACATACTTTTAACATTTTTTCTATTAATTTAATAATTATTGAAATTTTTTATTCACATTTCATTTTCTTATTTTATTTAATTATATTAATATTATCATAACAAATTATATAATGAAATTTTAATTTTTCATTTATTATTTTGACCTAAAAACAGAGACTTATGTATAACGTAGCAGATGCGTTATACATAAGTCTCATAAGCATTATATCAGATTTTAAACACCTCTGATATTGCAACAAGAATCAAAGTGATCTTGTACGCCATTCCCTTTTGCCTAAAATTTTCTGGACTTATTATATTATAATTAAAGCTTTATCTTTTGTCAATATTTATCGAATTATCCTCATTGAATTTAATACCGCAAGTAAAGTTACCCCAACGTCTGCAAATACAGCTGCCCACATATTTGTTAATCCAAAAATAACTAATATCATAACAGCTACCTTAATTGCTAAAGAAAAAATAATGTTTTGCCATAATATTTTACTAGTTTTTCTTGATACTCGTATGGCTTCTGAAATAGCTTCTACTTTATCTTTCATTAATACTACATCTGCAGCTTCAATAGCAGCATCTGATCCTACACCACCCATTGCAATTCCTATATCAGCTCTTGCTAGAACTGGAGCATCATTAATTCCATCTCCGACAAATAAAACTTTTCCATTTGCTGATTTTTTGTTTAGTATTTCCTCTACTTTATTAACTTTATCACTTGGCAATAAATCAGCATGAACCTCATCAATACCAATAGCTTTAGCAACCTTATCTGCAACTACTTTGCTATCCCCTGTAAGCATTATAGTTTTCTTAATTCCAACACTCTTTAATTCAGTTAATGCTTCTTTTACATTTTCTTTTACTTCATCAGAAATAACTATATTACCTTTATATTCTCCATCAATTGCTATATGAACTATAGTACCAATAGTGTCAACCTCATCATAAGAAATATTGTTACTCTTCATTAATTTAGAATTTCCTAATAGCACCTTTTTACCTTTTATTATGGCCTCAACACCATGACCAGCAACTTCCTTATAACTTTCAATTTCATTTTTATTAATTTCTTTACCATATGCATTGGCAATTGATAAGGCAATTGGATGATTCGAATTTGATTCACCAATAGCTGTTATTTCTAATAACTCATCTTCACTTATATTTTTAGCGTTTATATTTGTTACTTTAAATACTCCTTTAGTTAAAGTTCCTGTCTTATCGAATACTACTATTTCACTTTCTTTAAGTGCCTCTAAATAGTTTCCACCTTTAACTAGTATTCCTTTTTTAGAAGCTGCTCCTATACCAGAGAAAAATCCTAGTGGAATTGAAACTACTAATGCACATGGACAAGATACAACTAATAGTGATAATGCTTTATAAAGCCACTCTAAAAATGTTGCATCTTTAATCAAAAGAGGAGGAACTATAGCAACTATTATTGCAATAAAAACTACAATTGGAGTATATACTTTTGAAAATTTTGTTATAAATTTTTCTGTTGGTGCTTTCTTATTTGACGCATTTTCAACTAATTCTAATATTCTTGCAACTGTCGATTCACCATACTCTTTATTAACTTTAACCTTTAAAACACCATTGTCATTAATAGCTCCTGATAAGATTTCATCACTTGTCTTAACTTCTCTCGGTACAGATTCACCTGTTAATGCTGAAGTATCTAAAAAACTTGTACCTTCTATAACTGTACCATCTAAAGGAACTCTTTCACCTGGTTTAATTATGATAATCTCTTCTAAATTTACTTCTTCAGGAGAAACTTTAAATTCAATACCATTTCTCAGAACATTAGCATAATCAGCTCTAATATTCATAAGAGAAGAAATAGATTTTCTTGATTTATTTACAGCATATCCTTGGAATACTTCACCTATTTGATAAAATAGCATAACTGCTACGGCCTCTGGATATTCTCCAATGAAGAACGCTCCAATAGTAGCAATGCTCATAAGAAAATTCTCATCAAATACTTCTCCACGAAGAATATTTTTTATAGCTGTTAAAATTACCTCTCCGCCTATTGCTAAATAACTCGCTACAAATAGTATAATAGAAATTTTATTATTTCCATTGTATAATAAAGCAATTGCATATATAATTGCTCCAACTATTAATAGCCAATTATCTTTTAGAATTTCTATTTTCCCATTTGAACTCTCTTCTTTCTCATGACTCTGCTCATGAATTTTATCTTTACTACCCTCATGATGATCATTATCTTTTGAACAACAACTACTTGTGCATGCTTTTGTCTTATTTTTTATTTCTTTATTATCTATTTTTTCTTCAACTTTTACATGTGGTTCTAATTTTTTTACTATTGATTTTATTTCATTTATTATTTCACTTTTTAAGTTTTCTTCCTTTATTTCAGCAGTTAATACTGTAGTAGAAAAATTTACTGTTGCTTCTTTTACACCATTTATTTTATTAACTTTATCTTCTATTTTATTAGCACAGTTTGCACAATCTAATCCATTTAAAACTAATTTTATTTCCATGTATCTATCCTCCCATTAAATAAATTTAAAAAGTTTATTTTTTATTGATTTTAATCTTATTTATTCAGTAATATGGTGTAATCCTGCATCAAAAATTTGTTTTATATGCTCATCATCTAATGAGTAATAAATTACCTTTCCAGCTCTTCTAAATTTAACAAGTCTTGCTGATTTTAATACTCTTAACTGATGTGAAATGGCCGATTGACTAATATTCAATAAAGCTGATAAATCACATACACACATTTCTGATTCAAATAATGAACATATTATTTTAATTCTTGTGCTATCTCCAAATACCTTAAACAGTTCTGCTAAATCATATAATATTTCCTCTTGTGGTAATTTATCTTTAACTTCTTCAACTACATCTTTATGAATAATATTACATGAACAACTTTCAACTTTATTTTCCATCATAATTTCACTCCTTAGTTTATATTATTTGTATTTAAAATTATTTTATTGATTTTAATACTCTTTCTTTAACGCAAACACATGAATAATTGTTCATATGTTTATATTTCTATTATATGCTTATCCTAGTAATTTAGTCAACTTTTTTTGTAAATTTAAGGACTTCTTGATTTTTATTTGAAATCTATTAGTCTTTTTAAGGTTTAATATATAAAAAAAGGTAGGAAATCACCTACCTTTTCAATTAATATGATCTAAGCTATATCTTTTAACTCACCAGATCTATTTATATTTGCATTATTTTTACTTTTTTTATTTTCTATAAATTCAAAAATTACTTTTTTCAACTGAATTATTAAAGTTGGAATAAATGCAAGTACATAAATTGATACATATTGATTAAACGCTAAATTTTCAACTTCAAATAAATTTTGAAGGAAAGGTACAAATAGTACAGCATTTAATAATACTAACCCTACTCCAAATGCATACCACACATATTTATTAGAGAATACACCTAATTTAAATATTGAACCTTTACCTCTACAGTTAAATCCATGAAATAATCTTGCTAAACACAATGTTGCAAATGCCATAGTTGAAGCTGTTAATGGAGTTTCCTTTGGATTTCCTATATAAAAAGCAACCATTGTAAATATCGCAATTAATAATCCCTCAAATCCAATTCCTAATAAGAAATCCTTATTTAATATAGATTCATTTTTCCCTCTTGGTTTATCCTTTAATAAATCTCTATTTGATTTTTCCATACCAATTGATATCGCAGGTAAACTATCTGTTAAAAGATTTATAAATAGTAAATGAACAGCTGCAAAAGGCATTGGTAAAGCCATTATTGAAGAATATAAAACTGCAATTATTCCAGAAGTATTACCTGATAATAAGAATTTAATAGAATTCTTTATATTATTATATATACCTCTACCATTTGAAACTGATTTAACTATTGTTGCAAAATTATCATCTGTTAATATTACAGATGCAGCATCTTTAGATACTTCTGTACCTGTTATTCCCATTGCAATTCCTATATCAGCTTGCTTTAAAGCTGGTGCATCATTAACACCATCACCTGTCATAGCAACAATTTGCCCCTTATCTTGCCAAGCCTTTACTATTCTAATTTTATGCTCTGGAGATACTCTTGCATAAACAGATATATGTTCAACATTTTCTCTCAATTCTTCATCTGACATTTTATCTATTTCTAATCCTTCGATTGCCCTATCTCCATCTCTTAATATGCCAATTTCTTTAGCAATAGCAGATGCTGTTATCTTATGATCACCAGTAATCATAATTGGCTTAATACCAGCTGTAATACAATCAGCAACAGCTTGTTTACTTTCTTCTCTTGGTGGATCAATCATTGAAATTAATCCTAAAAAAGTATAATCATATTCATCTTCTAATGTTAATTCTCTGACTTCATCTAATTGTCTATAAGCGAAAGAAAGAACTCTTAATCCACTTTCAGACAAACTTCTATTTACATCTAAAATTTCATTTTTATCTTCTAATGTTAATTCCCTAACCCCATCTGATGTCATAATATATTTAACTCTATCTAAAATTACATCAAGAGCCCCTTTTGTAAACATAATATTTTTACCATCTATCTTATGAAGTGTACTCATAAGCTTTCTATCAGAATCAAATGGAATTTCAGCTAATCTATTATACTCATTTCTTAAGTTCAATTCATCAATTTCAATATCATGCCCTAAATTAACTAATGCAACTTCTGTTGGGTCTCCTATTTCTTTTCCTTCTCTTGAGGTTGAATCATTACATAAAATTGAATTCTTAATTAGATATTCTTGAACCTTATTATCTAAGGAAATTTCTGAACCATTAATTAATTTTTTATCTACATAAACTTTTCTTACAGTCATCTTATTTTGAGTTAATGTTCCGGTTTTATCTGAACAAATAATCGAAACAGACCCTAATCCTTCAACCGCTCTAATTTTTTTAATTATTGCATTTTCTTTTGCCATCTTTTGAGTTCCTAATGCTAAAACTATAGTTACAATAGAACTTAATGCCTCTGGAATTGCTGCAACTGCAAGTGCTACTGCAAACATCAAAGAATCAAGTACTGGCATTTTTCTATATAGTGATAACCCAAATACAATTGCACAAATAGCTAATATTATTATTGCAAGTTTTTTACTAAAATCATCTAAGGTAACTTGAAGTGGAGTTTTCTTTTCTTGAGTTTCATCCATAAGAGTTGCTATTTTACCTATTTCAGTTTTCATTCCTGTATTTGTAACAAGTACTAAGGCTCTACCATAAGTTACTAATGATCCCGAAAACACCATATTCTTTTGATCACCTAATGCTACTTCTTCTTTATCAATTTTCTCTGTAATTTTATCTACACTTAATGATTCACCAGTAAGTGAACTTTCATTTACTTGAAGCGAATAACTTTCAATTACTCTTCCATCTGCTGTAATTAAATCTCCAGCTTCTAAAACTAAAATATCACCTGGCACTACATTTTTTGAGTGAATCTCAATCTTACTTCCATTTCTTATAACCTTTGCTGATGGTGCTGATAATGCTTTTAGTGAATCTAATGACTGCTCAGCTTTAAAGTGTTGAACTGTTCCTAATACTGCATTTAATATAATTACAGCAAAGATTACAATAGTACTTTCAACATTATTACTTAACATAGAAATAATTCCTGCAGCAATTAAAATGAATATTAATAAATCTTTAAATTGACTTATAAATACCTGTAATACACTCTTCTTTTTCTTTTGATTTAACTCATTCAATCCATACTTACTTATATTTTCATCTACCTGCTTTTCATTTAGTCCATCTTTTGAAACATTGAATTTTTCTAATATTTCTTCTGTTTCAATTGAAAAATATTTTGACATTGTACATCCTCCCTTATTTATATAATATATCTCTCTTTTTTATAAATAAAAAAAGAGACTCTTAATATAATCCTCAACTTAAGTTATTCTTTACTTAAGGATTATATTAAAAGTCTCGTAACCAAATTGGTATATAACACCAGGCCTATGCCGCGATTGTTGATGTTATATTTTATACTACTCCCCTTTAACAGGTTATTTAATTTCTATATGAGTTATTATATACCTCTTATCATTTATTGTCAACAATTCCCACATAATATTTTTATATATTTTATGACTAGTTTATATCTATTTATAAATATTTATTTGTGAATATTCATAAAAATATTCTTTTTGCATAATTATGAATATATTATATTTAATATATTGTATTTTTATGGTACAATTAATTCATAAACCTACCAGGCAAAAATAGGTTTAAAACAGAGGTAGTCTGCTAGTGCCTCTGTTTTTTCTTTTTATCTCAAAATAGTTTTAAGTTTTAATTTTATTTTTGTAAACGTTTAAAGGAATTTTAAATTCTTTATAGAATATATATGTATAAATACATTTATTTATGGTATTTAGGGTGTATTAAAAATTTTTAAGTGAGGGATTTAATATGGAAGGTATTTATAAACACAATAAAGATTGTTTCGATGTTTACATCAATGATAGAACTACAACAGATACAGATGAATTTTTAGGAAAGGTTTTAAAATACCTAAAAAATAATGGTTTTTCAGTTTCCTTAAAAGGTTTCGATAAATATAATCGTCCATTAGTAGAAATTAATGGAACTCTTCATACAGCAGATAGAAATGCTGCTTGCTGCCTTGTGGAAAGATTTATAAATGTAAAAAATGAAATTAATTTAAATGAAGATTCAGAACGATATAATAAAATAGCTAGCTTTATCCAATAATAATTTCTAATAAACTGACCCTTCTGTTGCTTTTACTGCTTCAGAAGGGTCCATTTATTTTTAATTACATAAGATATTGAATTAATAATGTTGCTAATCCTAGGAAGAAGAAGAATCCTAAAACATCAGTAAATGTTGTAACAAATATTGATGATGCTAGTGCTGGATCTACTTTAAATTTCTTTAAAACAACTGGTACTAAATATCCAGTAATAGTCGCTACTATCATATTTAAAAGCATTGCTACTGATATAATTATTCCAAACATGAAGTTTCCTTCCCAAATATATCCTAATACACCAATTATGAATCCAATAACTACTCCAGTTACTACCCCTACTCCAATTTCTTTAAAGAATACCTTTTTCATATTCTTAAAATTAAGTTCTCCTAAAGCTAATCCTCTAACTATGATAGTAAGTGTTTGAGTTCCTGCATTTCCGCCCATTCCTGTAACTATTGGCATGAATGTAGCTAAAGATACAACTGCTTGGATTGTTCCTTCAAACATTCCAACTACTGCTGCAGCTAAAATTGCAGTTACTAAATTTACAATTAGCCAAGGTAATCTGCTCTTTACTGAATCTTTTAATGATCCATCAACCTTTTCACCTTCGTCAACACCACCTAAACGATGTATATCTTCTGTAGTTTCATCTCTTAAAATTTGCATAACATCATCAAATGTTACTACTCCAAGTAATCTATTTGAATTATCAACTACAGGCATAGTTAAATAACCATACTTTTCAAATCTATGACCTACTTCTTCTTGATCTGTATTATAAGGTATTCCTTCTATCTTTGTATGAATGACATCGGATATTCTAGTATTAAAGTTTTTAGTAACTAACTCCTTTAATGATATTACACCTTTAAGCTTATCAAAATTATCTACTACATATAAATCATAAATATTTTCATTTTCTTCACCATATTTTTGTAAATATTTCAATGTCTCTTCTACTGTCATATTTTCTTTAAGTGCTACAAATTCTGTTGCCATGATACCTGCTGCAGTATCTGGATCATAACTTAATAATTGACGTACTTTTCTTGCATCTTCATCTGTCATCTTTTCTAATATTTTGTTAGCTTTTTCTTCATCTAACATACCTAATAAATCCGTTAATTCATCAGATGACATTTCCTCTACAATATTTTTTTGTTTATTTTCTGAGAACTCCATTAAAATTGAATACTTCTCTTCATCATCAGCTTCATCAATTATATCTGCAATTAAACCTTCTGGTAATCTGTATAAAATATCCTCTTTATCCTCTGGATAATCTCGTAAAACATCTAAAATATCTACCGGGTGTATGCTTTCCACATATTTAATAATACTTGCTTGTGGAGCATGTAATAAAAATTTTCTTAACTCATCTTTATTCATATTTAATTTCATAGCATTTCCTCCTAGTTTTTATACATAGGAAAAAAGCCATCTTTACTTATAATTTTAATGATATATATCCAATTCAGATTATTAGCTACATATCATTAGAACTATATAAGATTGTGGTATAAATGACTATATTCCAATGTATCTTATATTTAGTTTTTTCAATAATTAAATTTTCACTCAGATAAGGGTCCATTTAATACCACCTCCTAAAAATACAAATAAAAAAGACTTTTTGTCTCTACAACAAAAAGCCTGCTAATCACTTACTTCTCAATTTGTAGAGCTTTAGCACTATAAAGCGTAGACATATTCTTCAGTCAGCTACATTAAAAATCACCTTCGCGATGATTTCTGTTGACCCATTGGAATCTCTGGATTTTTCTGGGCAGCAGCATTTTTCTTTATAGGAGCCTCACCTAACAATCTTTATTAACTTTCATTATACTTATATAGTATTCTTATAATTTCAATTTGTCAATTTTTTAAAATGTTTATTGAAAAATTTATAGAATATTAATTATCTTATATAAATTCAATTATACCTTTTCCTAATTTACCAATTCTAGCTAAAGAATACACATCATATCCTTTTTCATCTAAAATTGCTCTTCCTGGTTGGAATGATTTTTCTATTACAATACCAATTCCTCCAACTTTAGCACCAGCTTCTTCTACTAATCTTGCTGCTCCTAAAGCTGCTTCCCCGTTAGCTAGGAAATCATCTATTATTAATACATTATCATCCTTTGATATGTAATTTTTTGATAAAGTTAATTCATAATCTGTCCCTTTTGTAAATGAATGTACAGTAGTTTGATATACTTCACCATTTAATATTTTAGAACTTTGCTTTTTTAATGTAACCATTGGAAGCTCCATTTGCATAGCTGTCATTACAGTTGGTGCAATACCTGAACTTTCAATAGTAAATATCTTTGTAATTCCATGATTCTTATAGTATTCTTTAAAATATGTACCTATTTCATACATTAATCTTGCATCAACACCATGATTTAAAAATGAATCAACCTTTAATACTGTCTCACTTAATGCTCTTCCATCTTGTAATATACGCTCTTTTAAAATTTCCATTGCATTCCCTCTCCTAAACTTACTTAAAAAAAATAACACCTCTAAATATTTAGAAGTGTTGTACATTCTCTATACATATAATTCAAATATAATAACAACACCTCGTAGTCTACTGTTTTACGGTCAGTAGGTAGAAACTTTCGGACCAAATTACCGATTTTATACGAGTATTTTAATAAATTCACTTATTCGTATTATACCACGAACATTAATTTTGTAAATATATTTTTAATTTGTATTCATCAATGTTTCTAAAAGAGTTATACTATTCCTTTTAACTCTAAAAATATATTATTTTTTAACTTCACCTAAAAAAACTATAATTTAATACTTTTCACAAATTTAATTTCTAAATTAAAAACATAGAATTTTATCTAAAAGACCTTATCAAATTATTTATGTAATTCTTAATCACATCTTAATTTGATAAGGTCTATTTATTTTAATATCTACAAATAATTGTTGTATAATCTTCTATATTTTCATAAATAGCTTTAGCAACGCTATATGGCATATTTACACATCCATGAGAACCATTTGTCTTATATATTGATCCTCCAAAGCTACTTCTCCAACTTGCATCATGAAGTCCTATTCCTCCATTAAACGGCATCCAAAAACTTACTGGTGAAGCATATCCATCTCCTCTTAGTACATAATCTTTAGCTTTCCAATCTAATTTATATACACCAGCAGGTGTTGAATGGCCCTGACTAACATTACCAGTTACTACATCTCCTTGAGTAATAACTTCACCATTTTTATAATATATTACTGTTTGATTTGTTAAATCTACTTCAACAAATGTATTAAGAACATATTCATCAGTTGCTTTTGGTGTTTTAAATGTTAATTCCTTCGTATCTGTACCACCACCTTCTATAGCAGAAGTAATATCAGCTATAGCTGTATCTCTATCTAAATAATAAATTCCTGGTGTTGTACTTATTTTTATTGTTTCTCCTGACCATCTAGTAAATGTTCTTGTGCTACCTATATTATCATACTTGTCCCCTAATTGATTTACATACTCTCTAATACTATCTTCATTTAAAGATACATTAAAATCATCATCAATTGTGATCCATTGATTAATCATACTTCCATCAATAACTTCTGAACTTTCATTAATATTAAGTGTTACTTTAGCATTTACATACTTGTCAGCAGTTTTTTTCGCTTTAGTAACAGCTTTTGATTTAGAAGTATAAGTTGGATTTTCATAACAACCTTCATCATCTAAATTCAATATAGAATTTACATTTTGAATATTATTAAATATCTTTGAATTTAATTTATCAATCTTAACTTTATTACCAATATCTTCTTTTACTATTTCATACTCTCCATTTGCATAATTAAGACTAGCATTAACAGGATTTGTTACATTACTTTCATTAAGAGCTTCTAAATTTCCAATAGCTTGATTTAATAAACTTTCATCATAAGAAACTCCTTCAGACACATCATAATTCTTATGTTGGAATATTGATGCTATCCATAAAAATGGATTTTGTTCATCTAAAATATTATTAATAGCTTCAGTAAAATCATATTTTAAATTAATAGCTTCTCCACTTATTGTTTCTGTTTTATCATTTCTTTCTTCTAAAGTAAGTACATATTCATTTGCCTTATTTGCCATTAATTCTTGAGCTGATTTATTACTTTTTCCTGAAATACTTACGCTATTAATTGATGTTCTAAAGAAGAAATGACTATTAAAATATAATGCCATTAATAAGTAAACTCCTAAAATACATGCTAAAATACTTGCAGCAATAATTAATCCCTTATCGCTATTCTTTTTAACTTTACTTTTTGGTGTTTTTATTTCTTTATCTAATTCAACCGTTGCCATTTTAGGGTTATTTTCTATCTCTTTACTTTCTATATCTTTATTGAAAGTATTATTATCTTCTAAAATTTTGTCTATCTCATTTATATACTTTTCATAATCATTAATATTCATCTTATTTGCAAAGTTCTTAATACTTTCTTTTGCTTTAATTATATCTTCATTTGTATCTATACTTAATGTTGCATAATATTCATCTAATAATTTATGCTTATATTCATGGATATTATTATATCCTAAAAATTCTCCCAAATGTTCTATTTGATTTTCTTCATCACCATATTTATATAGTAATGCCTTATATATATTTTCATTATATGGATTAAGTTTTATTATTTCTTCTATGGTGTTAGTTTCTTCATCTTTAGGAATCTCATCTTTTAGCAAAGCTTTTATTAACTCATTGGATTTTTTTATATCTTCTGTTTCACTATACTTATCTACAGAATCAACATTATTATCATTTAAAAAATCAATAATTGCAAAATTAATATTAAATATACTTTCTATCATTGAGTTTATAAGCTTGTCTAATATTTTTTTTGGAATTGTGCATCTATCATTTTTATTATCTGTTTCTATATCCTTTTCCTTTATTTCGAAAGGTGTTTTTATTAAATCTGAATTAATATTTAATTTAGATAATATTAAATTCTCATTGCTATCTTCATCATGTTTATTTTTAATTTCATCTAAAGTCTTTCCCCAAGTGCAGTACTTATTGAAATAATATTCCTTAAAAAAGGTATCATTATCTATATCGCTTATTTCAAATTCTTTTATAATATTTACTGCTATTTTGATATAATTATTTAAATAATTATACCCAAAAGTTTCTCCATCTTTCTTCAACTGATCTAAATCATTAAACCTATTTATACATTCATTTTTAAATGTATCAACTGACTTAAATGCTTCTTGAAGAAACCTTTCTCTTATCTCATTTAATTTAACAAATTTGCTTGAAAAATCGATATCCCCATTTAATATCCTAAAGTTCATACTGCCTCCCATACTTTTAGCACCAAATTTATTAATGCATTATCCCCATTTTTTATTTTTTCACCTTTCATAATAATATTATTCTTTTGTTAATTTATTACAATTTTAACACACTTGTTAATTAATTGGTATCAATATTTTAATTTAAACTTATTTAGCTCTAAAAAAATAAATGACTAAAAGCATAACCTGCATAAATAAATGCAAAATTCCATATTGTAATTCCTATTGTTGAATATAATGAAAACTTAAAAAAATTTACTTTAAATGTACCTACAACTATAGATATTAGTGTTCTAGCTACAGGAATAAGTCTAGATAAAAAGATACCTAAATCTCCATACTTTTCTATATATTTAAATGTTTTATCAATAGGCTTTTTCATTTTAGGAAATTTATTTTCAATCTTATCTATAATGGGATTTCCACAATAATAACCTATTGCATATAAGCACCAACTTCCAAGTAGTCCTGCTATCACTGATGTAATAAGTGTAAATGGAAAATTTAGTCCTCTTGATTTTATAAGTATTCCAGCTGCTGGCATTATAATCCCTGCTGGTAATCCTGGTAAATTTAAATATTCTAAAAAAACTATTCCAGCCAAAAATAAGTAACCATATTTATCCATATATGATAATATATCATTAATATTAATCATTTTCCCCTATCCCTTCTATATAATTATACAGAACAAGAAATTTTAGTAAAGTTTACTAAAAAATTTTTAATTTATATTCTAAAAAATCTCTTTAAACCTTATCTTTTCCATTAAATTTATACTATATTCATTTATATAATAATTCTTTTAAAATAAAATAATTCCCTGTAGAATAAAAAACTTTAACTTTTATTCTACAGAGAATCTCTAATTTTAATACTTTTATGCAGTTACGATATTATTTTCTTCTTCAATTTCATCATTAATCTTATCTTCTTTTAAAACTATATTTAATACTAAAGCTACTATAGTTCCAATAGAAATTCCTGATGAGAATACCATTTTTATTCCTTCTGGTAATTGTCCTATAAAATCAGGTCTAAATGTAACTCCTAATCCTAATCCAAAAGAAGTTGCAATTATTAATAAATTACGTTCTGTAAGCTTTACTTTGCTTAATGTCTTAATTCCTGCAGCTGCTACAGTACCAAACATAACTATACCAACTCCACCTAAAACTGGTTGTGGAATTTGAGTTATTAATGCAGCAATCTTAGGTAAGAATCCAAGTGCAACTAATATTATACCTGCCATAACAGCTACATGCTTACTTGCAACCTTTGTTAACGATATAACTCCAACATTTTGACTAAATGATGTATTTGGGAAAGAACCTACTATTCCACCAATAATACTTCCTACACCATCTGCTAATACTCCAGCACCAACTTGTTCTTCTTTCATATCTATATTAGAACTTTCACCAACAGCCTTTAAGCATCCAACTGTTTCAATAGTTGTAACAAAGTATGCTGGTAAAAATGCTATTACTGCCTTAAAATCAAACTTAACACCATATTCAAATATCTTAGGAATAGAAATCCAACTTGCTTCTTTAACTGCATTAAAATCAACCATTCCTAATGGAATACAAATTATATATCCAATAATCATTCCTATAAGTATAGAAGCACTACTTACTATACCTTTTCCATATCTATTTAATATAAGAGTTATTACTAATACAATTCCTGATATTCCTACATTTTTTAAATTTCCATAATCAGCAGAACCTGATCCACCAGCAGCCCAATCTATTGCAACTGGTAATAAAGTTAATCCTATTAAACATACAACTGTTCCTGTTACTAGTGGAGGGAACAATTTCATTAATGGCTTTATAAAAAAGCTTAAAATTATTTCTAAAAATGCCCCTAAAATAGTTGCACCTATTATTCCTGGTAACCCTAAAACTGAACCAACAGAAATAGATGGTGATACAAAAGTAAAGTCAGTTCCCATTATACAAGCTACTCTAGATCCAACCTTTCCAATTCCCCTAGCTTGTACTATTGTTGCTAATCCAGATGCTAATATCGTTGCACTTATTAATGTTGTCGTAGTCTTAGCATCAAATCCTAATGCACTTGCTATTACTAATGGAACAACTATTATTCCTCCAAATGCCGCGAATATATGCTGAATTCCAAATATAAATTTTTTAGATAAACTAGGATTATCATCTACACCATAAGCTAGTTTAATATCCCCTATAGGACTTTGTTCTTTAATCATTTGTTTTCTTCCTTTCTTTCATGGAGTAATTTACAGACTTAAATTATAAAAAAATAAGCAACACTCAAATTAAATTTGAGGTGCTGCTTAAAAAAATAAAATTCTATTCATCATATGCAACTCCTCGTAGTCTGCTAATTTAAGGTTAGCAGGTAGAAACTTTCGGACCATATTACCGATTATATACGAGATTATTTACTATATAAATTCATTATAATGCGAATGTTACTTACGGTCAACACAAACATTGTTTGTGTTTTACTCATTCCATAACTGTGCTTTATAAATTCCTTTATGTCCAGAAATAAAAAATGATATTATACATACCAACATTGCAAATACAATGTTATTTGCTCTAAAAAGTTCTAAATACATCATAAAGCATGCTATTGGTGCATTAGTTGCTCCTGAAAATACTCCAACAAGCCCTAAAGCTGCACAAAATGCAAATGACAAACCAAGTATGTGTGATAAAGTTGCTCCAAGTGTTGCTCCTATAACAAATAAAGGAGTAACTTCTCCACCTTGATATCCAGCTCCCAAGCACAATGCCGTTAATATAAGCTTAATAATAAATGCTAAAATGGGCACTTTTCCATAAAAAGCATCATTTAATAATCCTAAGCTTAAATTGTTATATAAATTATTTCTTAAAAACAACGTAGCTATTACCATTAAAGTACCACCAACAAATATTTTTAAATATTTATTTTTACAATACTTTATTAGTTTTTCATTAAACCAATGTGTCATATAAACAAATAATCTACTAATTAATCCAAAACAAATTGCTAATGCAATTACCTTTAAAACATTAATTATATCAACAGCTTCTTGTGCTGGTATTTTATAGTGACTATGTTTAACACCTAAAAACTTCACAACAGAATTTCCCACTAAGGCTGAAACTATAGCTGGTAGCATTGAATTATAACTTAAACGTCCTATATTTGCAATTTCTAAAGCAAATATAGTTCCTGTAAGTGGAGTTCCAAAAACAGATGAAAAACCAGCTGCTACACCACTTATTAATAATACTTTTTTCTCTTCTTCTGAACTTTTTAAAGCTTTAGCTAATGAATTTCCTATAGTTCCACCTATTTGAACCCCAGTCCCCTCTCTTCCTACTGACCCACCAAAAAGATGAGTTAATATAGTTCCAAGAAAAACTAGGGGTGCCATAATAAATTCAATTTTTTCTTTACTTCCATTTATATTTTCAATTATTATGTTATTTCCTTTTTGTGAATTACCACCATACTTGCTATAAAGATAAGTCATAAACATTCCTGAAAAAGGAAGTACAAATATTAATGATTTATAAGCTAAATTTAAATCTATAGCTTTTTCTAACAATATCAAAAATACTCCAATACATAACCCTGAAATTCCACCAATTATTACTGAAACTAATGCTAGCTTTAATATACTTAGCTTGCTCATATTATTCACTCCATTTATATTTTATACTTATTAAAATTCCCTAAGTATAGAAATATATTTATTTAATTGCTGATAGTATCATTCATATTATAATAATGCTAAACATTAAAGCTTTCACATATTGCGCCTCATGTCCAACTCTGATATAATCAAAAATTGTAGGGAATGAAGTTCTCCCTTGATAATTATCAAAACCGCTTATTATAGCTAATGACTTCTACAACTTTTTTTGTTGTAGAAATCATTAGCTTTTTTTAATTTTTAACTTTATTTTTTCTATTTTGTAATTATAAAGTTTTAATATTAAAATTTAATTTCATTTTTGGAGGATTATTTATGTTAATTAATGTTTTAGTAATTATAATTAGCTTAATACTTATTGGAATATTAGCTAATTATAGTGGAAAATTAGTAGAGTTTATAAAATTACCATCACTTATAGGAATGATTCTACTTGGAATGCTTATAGGACCATCATTTTTAGATTTAGTTCCAAAATCAACCTTAAGTATATCACCCTATATTAAGGATCTTGCCTTAATAACTGTATTATTTATAGGTGGTCTTGGAATAAGTTTAACTCAAATGAAACAAATTGGTAGACCTGCTATTTTATTAAGTATAATTCCTGCAACCTTAGAGGGTCTTACAATTGCAGTTTTATCCATGATATTTCTAAAATTCACATTTGTTCAAGGATCAATTTTAGGTTTTATAATTGCCGCTGTAAGTCCAGCTGTTTTAGTTCCATCAATGGTTGATTTAATTAAAAGAAAAATAGGACAAGATAAAGCAATTCCCCAAATGCTTTTAGTTGGTGCTTCTGCTGATGATACTGTTGCAATAACTTTATTTACGACCTTTTTAGGAGTATATATGTCTTCTGTTAATGGAAGTTCTATTTCTATTGTAAATGAACTTATAACAATTCCTATTACTATTGTTATAAGTATTTTAACTGGTTTATTGCTTTCCGTTTTAACAAAAAAGTTACTAAGATCAATTAATCATAATAGTTTAAGAGTTATTTTCGCCATTACAGTTTGTTTACTAATTAGATTGGTAGAAAATACTTTCCACTTAAAGCTGTTTAATTCTTTATTAACTATAATGATTTACGGATTCTCTTTAAGAGCATTTTTAGATGAATTAGCTCTTAAAATTCAAGATGGAATAAATATTGTATGGAAATATGGAAAGATATATTTATTTGCTTTTGTTGGTATGGCCATTAACCCTTCTCTAGTTGGAGAGTATTTATGGATTGGAATATTAATGCTAAGTATATCTCTAACTGTTAGATCTATAGGTGTTGCTATTTCTTTAATTGGAACTAATTTATCTTTTAAGGAAAGAATATTTTGTATTATAGCTTATTTACCTAAAGCAACTGTTCAATCTGCCAAAGCTGGAATACCTCTTCAAATGGGTGTTGTAGGTGGTGAAGTTATGCAAGCTATTGCTATCTTAAGTGTATTAATTACTGCTCCTATTGGTGCTATCGGAATTAATCTCACTTCACCTAAACTATTAAAACAAAATGATGAATATGAAGAGTTAGTAGTATAATATTAATCTTCTTATAAAATAAAAGTGACAAATTGAATTTATTATTAAAACTCAATTTGTCACTTTTAACTTTTCATTAAATAAACGCTCCAAATTCAGGACTATCATTAATATCATTCAGTAAATGCTTAATTTCCTGATCTTTATCCTTATCCATAACAAGAATAACATCTCCCGCATCAACAACTACTAAATCTTTAACTCCAAAACCAATAATCAGTTTTTCATCGCCTCCAAATATAGAGCAATTTTCGCAATCTTGAATATATACGTTATTACTTATTTTATTGTTATTTCTATATTGATTTAAATATCTACTTAATGCATTGAAACTACCTATATCGTCCCATTTAAAATCACCTTTGATTACGTAAGCCTTTCTTGTTCTTTGCATTACTCCAAAATCAATAGAAATTCCATCAATTAAACCATACTCTTCCCTTGTTACTTGCTCCTCATCTTCTTCTCCTAAATGTTGATATATATTCATTAATGATTTATACATCTTAGGCAAGTACTTTTCAATTTCCCTCAATATAACATCTGCTCTAAAAACAAACATTCCTGAGTTCCATAAATAAGTTCCCTTCAATAAGAAATCTTTTGCAACTTCAATATTAGGTTTTTCAGTGAACCTAGCTATTTTATAAGCTTGAGTTGCTGATGGTATCCTTTCACCCATTTCAATATATCCATATCCTGTTTCAGGCCTTGTTGGACTAATCCCTATAGTTACAATCCCTCTACGTCTATTTGCTATTTCAATAGCCTCTGATAGTGTATCTAAATAATCCTTTTGGCCCTCAATATGGTGGTCAGAAGGTAATACTACCATTACAGCATCATTATCTTTTTTTAATAACTTAATAGCTGATAATCCTATACAAGTAGCAGTTTCTTTATTTTCAGGCTCAGTAAATATATTTTCAGAATTAACGTCAGATAACTCACCTCTTATTTTATCTAAATAATCTTGGTTAGTTACTACATAAATATTGTCCTTCTTAATTAAAGGAGTAATTCTTTCAACAGTATTTACTAAAAAGCTTTTATTATTAATAACCTTCAAAAATTGTTTAGGTTGATTTGCTCTTGATAAAGGATATAGCCTTGTACCTTTTCCCCCAGCTAAAATTAGCGCGTATATCACAAAATTCCACTCCATGTAGTACTATGGTTTATTATATGAGTGCTTTTTCCCAATTGTGAAATTATAATATTATTTCATTATTTTCTTTACTAATTTCAATTTATTTTTATAAGGCGCAAACCTTACATTAAACTCTGCAAATGTTCCTCTATCCATTACAGCCCTATTATGTGTGAAGGCTTCAAAGCTTTCTCTTCCATGATATTTACCAACTCCGCTATTTCCAACTCCACCAAAAGGCAAATTAGAATTAGCAACATGAATGATAGTATCATTTATAGTAACTCCTCCAGAAGTTGTTGCTCTTAAAATATACTTAATTTTCTTTTTGTTTTCTGAGAAATAGTATAAAGCTAACGGTTTTTCTCTATTATTAATAAATTCAACCACTTTACTTAAATCTTCATAAACTAACACTGGAAGAATTGGCCCAAAAATCTCATCAGTCATAAGAGGAGATTTAAGATCTGGCTTAGTTATAATAGTTGGTTCCATATACAAATCATCTTTATCAATATTTCCACCAAAATAAATTTTACCATCCATTAAATAGCTCATTAATCTCTCTAAGGAGCTTTTGTTAACAACTCTAGGATAATCTTTACTTAACCTAATATTACTTCCAAACTGTTTATGTATTTCATCAACTATTAACTTTAATAGCTTTTCTGCTACTGATTTATGTACACACAAATAGTCAGGTGCTACACAAGTTTGACCTGCATTTAAGAATTTTCCCCACACAATTCTCTTAGCTGCTAAATTTAATTTTGCATCGGAATCGACTATACATGGACTTTTTCCACCAAGCTCTAGTGTTATAGGTGTTAAATATTTTGCAGCCTTTTCCATAACTATTTTTCCTACTCTCACGCTTCCTGTAAAGAATATATAATCGAATGGTAAGTCTAGAAGAGTAGATACTACTTCTTTTCCACCTAGTGGGTTTACAACCTTTAAATATGCCTCATTAAAATTTTCATTAATCATTTTTTCAAGCAATAAAGCTACATTCTTAGTATTTTCTGACGGTTTTATTATTGCAGTATTTCCAGCAGAAATAGCCCCTATTAGCGGTGATATAACTAATTGAAATGGATAATTAAACGGACCTATAATAAGCGTTACTCCATAAGGTTCCTTATAAACATAGCTTTTAGATGGATAGTAAATTATAGGTGATTTCCTTTTCTCCTCTTTTGCCCATTTTCTAACGTTCTTTATATGAAGATTAATATCATCATATACTATGCCAATTTCTGTGGCATATGCTTCAAACCCCGATTTTCCTAAATCTTTTTTTAATGCTTCTAATATTTTATCTTCATTACTTTTAATTATATTTTTTAACTTTTTCAAATTTTGAATTCTATAATTAATATCTATAGTTTTACCAGTACTAAAAAATTTCTTTTGCTTTTTAAAAATCATTTCTATATGTTCCATTACCGAACTCCTCGTTTATTTTAAATCAATATTTAAATCTTACCATAATTCACATTACTTTGTATAAGTTTATTTGGTATAACAAATTCTGATATTCCTGATGCATATGGTGCAATTTCATATAATCCAAAGTAAACTACGATATTTCCATTTTTAATATAAAAAGTTTGATTATCACTTATACCATTAAAGCCATCTTTTCCAGGAAAGTACCTATCTGGATCCTTACTTATTTGTCTATTAATTTCTTTATTTAATACATCTTTATAAGGAAAATCACTTTTAAAAATATCTTTTAACTGTAACTCATTTCCTGTTACTGAATCTATATTATATGCTACCCTATTAGTAATTCCATGAGCTCCACCTGTAAATTGATAATAATCTATGTAAAAGCTTATAATATCTGAATTATTAGTTACTTTATATCTTACATATAATTGATAAGAAATTAATGGTGAAGGATAATCTTTAAAGTATTCATCAGCAATACTTTTAACTTCATCAATCCACTTTTCTGTCCACTTTGTAATCTTATCATTAATTTCAGCTTCTTTTTTATCATTACTTAAGCCTTTTATTTGCGGAACAATCACGTTAATATCTAAATAATTATTTTTTGATTTATATATTTTATCCACAATCTCAACACTCATATTATCCTCATTTAAGCATTCACTTTTCAACATAGCCTGTGGATAATTTGTGATTACTGTTAGTAACATCAACATTACTAAAATCCACATTTTTAGGCACTTCATAAAACAATCCTCCTTTTATTTCGATAATACTCATACTCTTTTTATTATTATCTACAATATTGTTAATAATTATTAACATATCTATCAACATTTTTTTAACAAGTTATCCACACCCTGTTGTGGATTATGTGTGTAACCTCTATTTTTTGTTAATTTTATAATTTTTTTCATAAAATTATTTTATGCATGTTTTTAAATTTATTATTAATTTAATTTTTATTACCTGTTTTATCGCTCTTTTTCTGATAATATCTTAATTTTATACACATAAAATTAACTATTTAATTTTTATTAACTTATCAACACCCCATTCTAATTATTAACATTTTATAGACATTAGAAAATATAGATTCACTTTTTAAGTTTAGCTATTTTCATTAATTTATCACACATGCAATTAATTTTACCATTTTTTTTAATATACATCATTACTCATCATTTTCTTATATTATTTTTATTCATTTTAAATTCTAAAATTCATTTTTATAATTTAAAATATAAATATTTAATTTGTTATACTATTAAGTAATCATTTTATTTTTACTGTGTGTGGATATCTTTTTTAACTTTTTATCTTAATTCAGAAACTGTAGATAATTTTTTCAAAAAAATAAGCCACAGCTTTTAGCTATGACTTTTGTATTAATTTTATTAAAACTTCATTACTTATAAAGCATTTATTCTATTATTCCTCTTCATCAACCTCTTTAGTTTTTCCTGATGTTGAAATAAGAGAATTTAATTCTTTAAGCTCTTTATAAGTAAGATCTCTCCATTTTCCTATTTTTAATTCACCTAAATTTATATTCATAATTCTAACTCTTTTAAGCTTTACAACTTCATAACCTAAAGCTTCACACATTCTTCTTATTTGTCTGTTTAATCCTTGAGTTAATATTATTCTAAAAGTATTATTTCCTTCTTTCTTAACATAACATTTTTTTGTAACTTGCCCTAAAATTCTAATTCCGTTGCTCATTCTTCTAACAAATTCTTCATTAATAGGCTTATTAACAGTTACTATGTACTCTTTTTCATGATTATTTCCAGCTCTTAATATTTTATTAACTATATCTCCATCATTAGTCATTAATATTAATCCTTGTGAATCTTTATCTAATCTTCCTATTGGAAATATTCTCTTCTTATGATTTACAAAATCAACAATATTACCTTTTACCTTATGCTCTGTTGTGCAAGTAATTCCAACAGGTTTATTAAGAACTATATATACTAATTCTTCATCCTTAGAAATCAACTTTCCATTAACCTTAACCTTTTGCCCCTTTGAAACTTTAGTTCCCATTTGAGCTTTTACCCCATCAATAGTAACTAAACCACTTTCAATTAACTTATCGGCTTCTCTTCTTGAACAAAAGCCCGATTCACTTATATACTTGTTTAATCTAACAGTATCTCCTCTATCATTATGAACAATTACATTCTTATTTTTTCTTGACTTTTGTTGCATATGTACCTTCCTTATATATTATATTTGGAAAATTCAAGACCTCCAAAGCCCAATTTCTTTTGGATTTCGAGGTCCATTTCTCCATTATTAATTAAACTTATGCTCTCTACCAGAATTATTGAATCTAACCTTCAAGTCTTTCTTATAAATATACTCTTCTGTTTCAGGTAATGAATTATATCTTAATTCTTTACCTGTTACTGTTACTGTAATTCCCGTGGATTTTACCATTTCATTTTCATTAGCATATTCTATAATTTTATATATTGCTCTGTCAAGCTTTTGATCTAACAGGTTAGTTTCCTCTACTAGCAACTGTCCCTTTTCTGTTGATGATGTAATATTTAATACTCTGTTAAATCCATTAATCTCTAATCTAATTGGTGAAGTTGTTTCAACAACAATAGTTCGAACAACATTGTTATACTTATAAAGCATTGAAATTGAAAATACCACTAAAAATATTAATACAATTGATATATATATTTTAAAATCCTTTAATGTCTTCTTTTCATTTGCCTTAACTTCTTCTCCATTTATTACATCTTGGTTTAACTTAACCTTTTTAAACTCACCAATAGATGTAAGAATAATTGCATTCTTTTTATTTTTCCCTATTACAATGCCATTAACACCTATTTTTTCTTCATACTCTATAATTTCTTTTTTATTTTTTTCCTCTTCATCTTCTATACTATTTTCAACTATTTGTACATAATCCTGAATATTTTTATATATTGGATTTCCAAATATTAATGTATATGCAACTATATACTCCCTATATTTTTGTAAGAATTTCTTATCTACTCTTGTAAATCTATGTAAAACATCAATTGGTACATCCTCATTCTTCACAAAAGCATCATACAATTCAAAATTATTTATAATGAACATGGCTATAGTTAATAGCTCATTTCTTTTAGAATAATCCACTTCTGAATTTACTAAGTCTCTTATAAGCACTTTATATTTTATTAATTCTGATACAAGTTGATTTACTTGTTCATTTCTTGCTTCTACTATATCATTACCAATTAAAATCAACGGCTGTGTTGATGAAAATCGATATTTATTCTTTTGAAACTTGTCCATTTACTCCCCCTACCCTTATGCCTCATTTTTCTCAATAAGTTTTCCTGTTACTATCACTCTTCTTTTTGACCCTATTGTACATGTTATTAATGTAATTTTTTCATAATCTGCATTTTCCAAAACCTCAACCTGTTCAGGTTCTACAATAAAGCTTTCTTCAACTTCATATGTATATTTCCCATCTTTTGTAGTAACAATTACATTATCACCAGGTTTTACTTTATATAAATTTATAAATGCATCTGTAAAATCAGAAACTCTATGTCCTGCAACTGCAAAATTCCCTACTTCTCCTGGCATTGTTGATTCTGGAAACTTTCCTAAGAAATATTTAATTACATCCTCAGTTATTCCTTCCACAACCGGCTGTTTTAATTTAATTGAAGGAATCTCCATAATTGCTATAGGAGTATATCCATTTATTGAATCTAAATTTACTTCTTCCTCAGTATTCTCATTATCCCCTTCTGCTAATTGACTTTCAAAGGCTTCTAATAATTCATTTTGCTTTTGGGATGTAACTATCTTCTTATATGCTACAGTTCCAATTATTCCGACCCCTATAAGTATTAGTAATACCCCAATAATTTTTCTAAACTTTTCCAACAATTCCACCCCTATATTAAATTTCTTTTTTTATTTTTCTAATTTTGTACATATATGATTTTTTCTACATATATTATAACATAAGCACTTAAAACATTAATACCTTTTAATGTAAAGTATATGGGGGAGTTTATGAAATATAATAAAGATAATGTGATTTATATCGATTTCATATTCAAAAGAAAAAGAATTAACTCTAAATCTCTTTTATTATTATATAGGCTTTACTCTAAGCTATTAAGAATTTTTCCATTCAGAATTAATCGTAACAAAAACAAAAAACAAGCTTCTTATAATAGTAGAAAAACTTCGAACTATTAATTTTATTATCCCATTTTTATTTTCAAAATACATCTTTATGTTAAAATATATATATCGAACTATTAGCTTCAGGTGAAGCTTCTACTTCACCTGTTTGCTAAAATTATTATCTAAAGTCACTATTATGACTAAGCTATAATACAAAAATTAATGAGGTGATTTAATGAGAATAGGAATGGGATATGACGTACATAAATTAGTAGAAAATAGAGATTTAATTTTAGGCGGAGTGAAAATACCTTATGAATTAGGTTTACTTGGTCATTCGGATGCGGATGTACTTCTACACGCAATAATGGATTCTTTACTTGGCGCTTCTGCATTAGGTGATATCGGTAAACACTTTCCTGATACCGATCCAAAATACAAAGGAATTTCTAGCATTGAGTTATTAAAGCATGTTGGAAGACTATTACATCAACATAATTATATAATTGGAAACATTGATGCTACAATAATTGCTCAAAAGCCAAAAATGGCACCTCACATACCTAATATGCGTGAAAATATAGCGACTGCTTTAAACATATCAATCGACCAAATAAATGTTAAAGCAACAACTGAGGAAGGTCTTGGTTTTACAGGAGAAGGCCTTGGAATATCATCACAATCAATTTGTTTAATAGAAAAGAACAAATAATAATTTATAATAAAAAAAACAATAGTGTAGGATTATATCTATTTCCTACACTATTGATTTTTATATTATATTTTAAAATTATGTATTTAATTATTTTAAAACTCTACGTACTTATTACCATATCATTTATTAATTTGCCTTTTTTCTATGGTACCAAGCTATTGCAATAATTGCTGAAATCCCCATTAAATATGGATAAAATAAATATTTCATTATTGCAAATGGTGAAAGTGCAGCAAGTCCAGCTGCAGATATAAGTTGTGCACCATAAGGAATTACACCTTGGAATACGCAAGAAAACATGTCCATAATTCCGGCAACTCTCTTAGGCTCTAATCCAACTTCATCTGATATATCCTTAGCTATAGGTCCAACAGTAACAATTGCTACAGTATTATTTGCTGTACAAATATCTACTAAACTAACTAAAGCCGCAATTCCAAACTCTGCTCCCATTTTACTCTTAAAGCCCCTTAATCCTTTATTTATAATAAAATCTATTCCACCATTATATTTTATAATCTCAATAGTTCCAGCAATTAAAATAGATATTATAATAAGTTCACTCATTCCACCTATCCCATCAGCAATTGCACCAAAAAATCCTAATATATCAAAACTTCCTGTTGCAAATCCAATAATACCTGCTATTACTGTTCCACCTAATAAAACTACAATAACATTTAACCCTACTAAAGCTCCTACAATAACTGCTATATAAGGAACTATTTTTATTAAACTATAATCTAATGCTTCAACACTAGTTACTCCTGAATTTCTTGTTATTAAAACAAAAATTAAAGCTGTAATTATAGCTGCAGGTAACACAATTTTAAAGTTCATTTTAAATTTATCTTTCATCTCACAACCTTGAGTTCTTGTTGCTGCTATAGTTGTATCTGAAATCATTGATAAGTTATCACCAAACATTGCCCCACAAACTACTGCTGCAACTGCAATTGCTGTAACTATTCCTGTTTTTTCTGCAACTCCAACAGCAATTGGAACTAATGCAACTATAGTACCCATTGATGTCCCAACTGATAATGAAATAAAACAAGCAATTACAAATATTCCTGCAATCATTATATTACTTGGAAGTATTGATAACCCTAAATTCACAGTAGAATCAACAGCTCCCATAGATTTAGCTACTTGTGCAAATGCACCAGCTAATATAAATATTAATACCATCAATATTATATTGGTATTCCCAGCACCCCTACAAAAAATTTCAACTTTTTCATCAAATTTAACTTTTCTATTCATTAATAATGCAACTAGTGTTGCAGCTAAAAATGGTACTATTACCGAAACTGCATAAAAGTCTTTTGCTAATAAAGCTGACGATACATAAACTATTATAAAAACTAATAATGGTAACAACGCCCATCCATTTCCCTTTTTGTTCATCTTTCTCTCCTCCTTGGTATTTTACTCAAATAAAAAAAGCCCCCGAGAAACTCAGGAGCTTAAATATCAAAACTACATATAATTTCTCATCTATCAGGATTTAGCACCATCATTAATAGTTAATAATTAATAGTTATTGATGAAATTCTACTGAATTTCTAAAATATAAAAACTATTTAAGTTTTTATATCAACTACTAACTAATAGCTCTTAACTGCTAATAGGTTGCCGGGCTTCATAGGGCCAGTCCCTCCACCACTCTTGATAAGATATTAATTTAAAATGTGATTCTAAAGTTTTATTTAAATAATATAACTTTATTACTCGCAAATTGAAACTTTATATTTTAAAAATATATTTCCTTATTCATATTAACAAGTTGATATATCACTGTCAACTGTAAACAAAATCCAATTAAGATTAATAAAAAAAGAAGTAACAAAAGTTACTTCTTTTTTGGTGCGCCATCACGGGTTCGAACCGGGGACACCCTGATTAAGAGTCAGGTGCTCTACCAACTGAGCTAATAGCGCATAAAATGGAGCGGGTAGTGGGAATCGAACCCACCTTTCCAGCTTGGAAGGCTGGAGTATTACCGATATACGATACCCGCATACTTGACAATATAATTATAACTAATACAAATTATACTGTCAATAAATTTTAAATAACTTCTGTAAGACTCTTTTGTAATATTTTCCTAAAGATTTCACCTGCTTTTTTATCCTTAGTAGCACGGCAACATAAATCCATCCATGTTGTTAAATCCTCATGAGTCTTACTTTTAAACTCCTCCTCGCTACTTGCCATATAATTAGATTCTAAAACAAATTTACCTAAGTCCTCTGGTTTATCAAATAACTTTATATATAAAAACTCTTTACTATCTCCATACCAATCTCTATTAAACTCTCTTATAATTTTTTTCATCTCTATCACTGCTTTATTAGAAGGTAAATCCCAACACTTTTTTACTCTATTTATATATTTTTTCATCTTATCTGCTTCTTCTTTAGTAATTTTTTTACTAACCTCACCATCTCTTATTACTTCTTCAACAGGCTTTAATGGTATATAAGAAACAGAATCATCTTTGCAATTTATCCATATATAGAAGGCCTCTTGTAAAAATGAATATTGTATATATCCTATAAACGCCTTAATATTTGGGAAATAACTCCATATATTATTTAACCCATTTCCCCTAGAATAAATTAAAGTATGCATATAAACACTCTTTTCTGTTGGTAATTCATTCATAAACACATGACCTCTAATAGTTCTATTCTCAACAATAATATTTTTCCAATACTCAAAAGAATTATATTTTTGTCTCATATAATCACCTTCTTTCATAAATTTAAATATAATATAGTATATATTTAATATACCACTTTATGGTAAAAACAATCAACAGTAAACGTTTTTCATTATGTAAATTTGATATTTCACATTATTTAGAATATAATATGAATATAAATATATTATATTATATCATATAATATTCGAAAAAAATAAAGGGGGCAATCTATTGTACAATTGTGAGATATGTGGAAACAAAGCTGATGTTCATCATATAGTTCATAGAAGCGAGGGTGGTTTTGATATTGAGTTAAATTATAAGTATTTATGCGCTTATCATCACCGTGGGAAAAATGGTCCACATCAAAACCAATTTGTAGATCTTCAATACAAAATCGAAATGCAAAATAAATTGTACAATACTCTTCAAAAGGAATATTACTCTCCAAAGGAGATTTCTCAAATTTTAGGTATTCATAATAATTCCTTAAAAAGATTATTAAAGAACTTAAAGAGATATAAAGAAGGATATAAGCGTGACGATATAATCTATACACTTATGGGTTGCGTTAAATACAGCATAGAAACTTTAGAAGAGCTTGCTTTAGATCGTTTAACTGAAGTACTATAAAACTATATTGAATATAACAAAACCTATTTAAGTATATAGAATTGCCTGCAAAATTATTATATGTGATAATTTTGCAGGCAATTTTTTTATATTTTCTATTTACGAATACTCTATCTTGATCTCATTTCCCATGTGAAACTCATAAACATAGTTTAATAATTATATAACAAAAAAGACTGTGTAAACACAGTCTCACATGGAGCGGGTAGTGGGAATCGAACCCACCTTTCCAGCTTGGAAGGCTGGAGTATTACCGATATACGATACCCGCATAATTATTTTCGCTCGATTCATCCGAGCTCCTTTTAACAATTAATATTATATCCCCTCATTAAAAGCTTGTCAACTATTTTTTTAAATTTTTTTATAAATTTTTAATATATATTTAAAAATGGTGCAGATGAAGGGAGTCGAACCCATACGCCGATGGCGCTAGATCCTAAGTCTAGTGCGTCTGCCAATTTCGCCACATCTGCATACCCACAAATAAATTTTACAACTTTTGTAAAATATTTTCAATATATTTTTTATACTAAATTTCCATGTCTAATTGAATGAAAGATTCTCCTTGTGGTTTTAAAAATTCATAAGTATTTCCTCTCTCCTTATCTCCTATTATTAATAGTCTTTTATCTCCTATTATCATAAATCTATTAAAAAATATATCTTTATTATTACGCCAATATTTTAAAATCCAATGATTAGATTTATTTGAAAAGTATCGAAGCCAATCACTAGACGAAAACTCATTATTTATATATTTAGCCATAAACTTCACTCCCCTAATTAAATTGTTATATCTATAATTAATATATTTATATTCACCTTTACGTAATAAAATAACTGTTTCTAAAATTTTTATATTTTAAAATAAAATTGACTTTTCTTATCACCTAGTAAGCTTGATTGACTAAATTAAAATTTAGAATCTAACTTATAAAAAAAACAGTTTATTGACATAATTAATTCGGATAATTATAATTATTCTTAAATGAAACTCCAATTTCGACTTATAGTAAGTCTATAAAATCGGAGTGATATAATTTATATTACTTTTAAATTATATTTATAACTTTATAATTATTTAAAAATTTAAATCGATGAAGAGACGAGTAAATTAAACCTTCATTTTCAGAGAGAAAATACAGTAGCTGAAAGTATTTTTAAATGAAATTAATTGAAGACTACCTCTGAGAGACTCTAATCCAGTCCGTCGCATCACGTTACGATGTTTACTTAAGAGGCCTATTTTAGGCAATTAAGGGTGGAACCGCGGGAATATAATGCTCTCGTCCCTTTTCTATACTAGATTTGTATAAGAAAAGTGATGACGAGCTTTTTTTATACATAAATTTATTTATTATTATATTAAAATTGAGTTTAAATTTAATTTTGGGTTAACAATAAGACGCTACACATACATATTTAACTCGTACTTAAAATTAAAACTTAATTCTAAATTAATATTAAAGAGAACTCATCACCATATTAAATTTGATGAGTAAAAATCAAATATTTTGAATTTCACTTAAAATGAAGGGAGATACTAAAATGATTAAAGTTACTTTAAAAGATGGGTCTATTAAAGAAGTTGAAAATGGATCATCAGTTTTAGATGTTGCTAAAGCTATTAGTGAAGGTTTAGCAAGAGTTGCTCAATGTGGAATAGTTAATGGAAAAGTTGTTGACTTAAGAACAACTTTAAATGAAGATTGTGAATTAGAAATTTGTACTTTTGACTCTCAAGAAGGAAAAGATGCTGTAAGACATAGCGTTTCTCATGTACTTGCTGCTGCAGTTAAAAGATTATTCCCTGAAGCTAAAATTGCTATAGGACCTGCAATTGCTAATGGCTTCTACTATGATTTCGATGTAGAAAAAGCTTTTGCATCTGAAGATTTAGATAAAATCGAAGCTGAAATGAAAAAAATAATAAAGGAAAATCCTTCAATAGAAAGATTCGAACTTCCAAGAAACGAAGCTTTAGAGCTTATGAAGGATGAACCTTATAAAGTTGAATTAATAAATGACCTTCCAGAAGATGAAATAATATCATTCTATAAAATTGGTGATTTTACAGACCTTTGCGCTGGACCACACGTAATGTCATTAAAGAATATTAAAGCTATTAAACTTTTAAGAAGCGCTGGTGCTTATTGGAAAGGTGACGAAAAGAATAAAATGCTTTCTAGAATTTACGGAACTGCATTCTTAAAGAAAGCTGATTTAGATGCTCACTTAGAAGCTTTAGAAGAAGCTAAAAAGAGAGATCATAATAAATTAGGTAGAGAACTTGGGCTATTTACTACTGATGAAAAAGTAGGTCAAGGACTTCCATTATTTATGCCTAAAGGAGCTAAATTATTCCAAACTCTTCAAAGATGGATTGAAGATGAGGAAGAAAAAAGAGGCTATGTTTTAACTAAGACTCCTTTCATGTCTAAGAATGATTTATTTGTAGCTTCTGGACACTGGAGCCATTATAAAGATGGTATGTTCGTATTAGGTGATGAAGAAAAAGATGCTGAAGTTATGGCTTTAAGACCAATGACTTGCCCATTCCAATTCACTGTTTATAATGCAGAACAACATAGCTACAGAGATCTTCCAATAAGATATGCTGAAACTTCTACTCTATTCAGAAAAGAAGCTTCAGGAGAAATGCACGGTCTTACTAGAGTTAGACAATTCACTTTATCTGAAGGTCACATAATCTGTACTCCAGAACAATTAGAAGATGAATTCAAAGAAGTTGTTGATTTAATAAATTACGTTATGGAAACTTTAGGAATATCTGAAGATATTTCTTACAGATTCTCTAAGTGGGATCCAACAAATACTGAAAAGTATATAAATAACCCAGAAGCTTGGGAAGCTACTCAAAACCAAATGAGAACTATATTAGATCACCTTGGAATTGATTATGTTGAAGCTGAAGGTGAAGCAGCATTCTACGGACCAAAACTTGATATTCAATCTAAAAATGTTCATGGAAAAGAAGATACAATAATTACTGTTCAAATTGACTTCGCTTTAGGTGAAAGACTTGGTATGACTTACATCGATAAAGATGGTGAAAAGAAAGTACCATTCGTTATCCATAGATCTTCAATTGGATGTTATGAAAGAACTATCGCTACTTTAATTGAAAAGTATGCTGGAGCTTTCCCAACATGGATGTCACCTGTTCAAGCTAAAGTTCTTCCACTTTCTGATAAGTATGCTGACTATGCTGATGATGTAGTTAGAACTTTAAGAAAAAATGGTGTTAGAGTTGAAGTTGACCACAGAACTGAAAAAATTGGTTACAAAATCAGAGAAGCTAGACTTGAAAGAGTTCCTTATATCCTAGTTGTTGGTGAAAAAGAAGCTGCTAACAACGAAGTATCTGTAAGAAGCAGAAAGAATGATGATGAAGGTGCAATGGCTTTAGATGCTTTTGTTTCTAGAATAACTAATGAAATAGCTAATAAAGAAAGATAATTTTATTTAAACATGGTAAACAAATTAGTTTACCATGTTTTTTTCATGAATTTATATTATAAACAACATAAAAATTGTAAAATATATGTATATTAATGATATACTTTTTAATATATTTTTGAAAGGGATTGAGAATTTTGAGTTTTTATGAACAGGATAATATTGAATTAACTAAAGAAGAAATTGAAAACTGTAGACATAAATCTGAAAAGAAATGGTATGGGATATTACTATTTATTAATTTTGCTATAATAATCACAGTTATAGCATTTTGTATTATAAATATACATAACTATAATACATTACCTGATACATTAAAAGAATCTTTTTCAGATCCTTCTTCATATGCAAATGTAGTAATATTTCCTACTTCTGCTTTAAGTAGTTTTCCAACCGAACTTCAACTATTACTAGCAGGTATTGTAACAATAATTGCTTTTCCTTTTGGAGTAAATCTTTATTATGCTAAATACAGATCAAGAGCTATAAAAATTACCGAAAACAACTTTCCAGAAGTTTATTATAATATAGCTAAATATTCTCATAAGTTAGGACTAAAAAGGGTTCCTGAAGCATTTTTAATTCAACAAAATGGTGTTATGAATGCATTTTCTGCTTTTATAGTTCGTAAACAGTACATTGAAATTGATAGTGATTTATTTGAAATTGCTTATAGAGAATATAATGACTTAGAATCTATTAATTTTATAATAGCTCATGAATTAGCTCACATTAAATATAAGCATGCTACTTTTTATTATAATTTATTTATAATGTTTTCAACTGTACTTCCTATTATAGGAAGCACTGCTTCAAGAGCTAGAGAATATAGTTGCGATCGATTAGCTCAAAAAGTTACAGGAAACAACGGTGTTGAAGCTATGTTTTCTTTATTTGCAGGGAAACATCTTTATAAAAAAATAGATGTCCATGATTATATTAATAATAGTAATGACATAAAAGGCTTTTTTGTATGGTGTAATAATTTAGTTAGCAGTCATCCAATATTACCAAAAAGAATCAGAGCTTTAGTAAAAGGCGAAGGAAGTGGAGACCTTTATTGATAATATATAAAATGAAAAATAGTTAATGTAATCTGCACATTACATTAACTATTTTCATTTTCACACAACTTATTTAAATTCAACAATGGCTTATAAATAACATAAGATATAATTTTTAGAGAAAATTTTATTCCTTAAAGGAAAGATGATACTAACTAGTTTTTAGAATAATACTCTACAACTAAAACTTCATTAATTTCTATTGGAACCTCTGTTCTTTCAGGATATCTTTGTAAAACTCCTGAGAAATTAGCTTCATCTTTACTTAAATATGGTAAAACATTAAGAATATTTGATTCAAAATTTTCTTTAAACATAACATTCTTTTGAGACTTTTCTCTTAATTTTATTTCATCTCCAACAGAAACATTGAATGATGGAATATCAACTTTTTTACCATTAACTAAAAAATGACCATGTACAACCATTTGTCTTGCCTGTCTTATTGAATTTGCAAATCCTAATCTATAAACTAAATTATCTAATCTGCATTCTAATAAATTAATTAAGGCATGCCCTGTTAATTCTCTTGATTTAGATGCTTTTTCAAAGTAATTAGCAAATTGCTTTTCCATAACCCCATAATAAGCTCTTAATCTTTGTTTTTCTAATAATTGAGTACCATAGTCAGAAAGCTTTTTATCATTTCTTGCTGTGCCTTTAGTAGCTCTATTCATTGCTTTTGGGTGTCCACAAACATTTAAGCCTAATCGTCTGCACTGCTTAAACCTTGGGCCCATCATCTTTGCCATATAATCATCTCCTTAAATTATTTCTAAGCCTAAATACAATATATCATACATTTTACCTTTTGTAAATGATAATAATTATCATTATCATTTTATTTTTCTGCCTATCTTTTTCAATAATAAAAAAATATATAATATTTAATTGCAATAAAAATAGCGATAAGAATTTAAGATTACAAATTTATACTAACTGAATAAATTCAATTTTAAATCTCTCAACGAAATTTTGTCATAAACTTGTTACTTACAACTTATCACTATCTATACTACTACTTATAAATTTTATCGTAATTAATTTAAGCCACTATTAACTTTTTAGCCCCTTCATAATAAGTCTCATCTTCTATCTCTTCAATAAATTTTTCAACATATGCTTCTGAAGTACATTCAATGAAAATTGCAACCTCATCATCAATAGACTTATCAATAACTTTTATATTATTAAAAGCTTCTCTACATCTATTTATTACTTCTTCTTTATCCAAAGCCTTTATTCTTAATATACAATTGCAAGTTTTACTAGCAAACTTTATTACATTTGCCTCTTCTTTATTAAAACTATCAACTTTAGTAAATCTATTATTTATAATATCATTTAAATCACTATAAACAGCACTTCCTGTAGGAAGTTTACCTGCTCCCTTACCTACAAATAATAGTTCTCCTATTTCATCCCCATTTAAAATAACAGCATTTACTTCATTATTAATTTGCGCTAATATACTTTCATTATCTACTAATATAGGTTTTACTGAAGTATAAACTCCACTTTTACACTTAAAAGCTTCTGCTACAAGCTTTATTTTACAGTTTAACTTATTAGCATATTTAAAATCATTAGTATCTATATTAGTAATACCCTCTATTGATATATCATCCCACTTAAACTTTTTATCAAATGCTAAACTTGATAATATTGCAAGCTTTCTTGCTGAGTCATATCCCATAACATCTGATTCTGGATTAGCTTCTGCAAAACCAAGCTGTTGCGCTTCACTTAAAGCCTCTTCATAGGATAAATTTTCACCATCCATCTTAGTTAATATGAAATTTGTAGTTCCATTTAATATTGCTTTTATACTACTAATTCCATTACCATAAAGACTTTCAGTTAATGGCTTTATTATTGGTATTCCCCCTGCTACAGCTGCTTCAAACTTTAATGAGACATTATTTTCCTGCGCCAATTGGAAAAGTTCATGTCCAAAAGTAGCTATTAAGTCTTTGTTAGCTGTAACAACATGCTTTCCTAAAGCTAATGCTCTTTTTACATAATCATAAGCAGGATGTAACCCACCGATTACTTCTATTACAACATCGCTTTTAATAGAAAAGAACTCCTCTACATCAGTAGTTATAACCTCATTGTGACTGGAATTAAGATGTTTTTCTTTATTTCTAACCAATATACTAGTTATTTTTATATCATCTTCCCTGTTGTATTCTCTATTCTTATCTATTAATTCAATAAGCCCACTGCCTACTACTCCATACCCCATAATAGCTACTTTAGTCATTACTATTCCTCCAATCAAATACCTATATAGCTTTTAATGCTTCACTAATATCATTAATTAAATCTTTAGCATCTTCTATTCCTACAGAAAGTCTTAATAAATCTGGTGTAACTCCACTTGCTAATAGTTCTTCTTCATTTAATTGACTATGACTTGTAGTTGCTGGATGTAAAAGACAGCTTCTTGCATCTCCTAAAGTTACTGCTAAAGCAATTACATTTAATCCTCTACTAAATTCCTTGGCATTTTCAATTCCGCCTTTAACTCCAAATGTTAAAAGCCCACTAGCCCCACCTTTAAGATATTTCTTTGCCAAATCATAATATTTACTTCCTTCAAGTAATGGATAGTTAACCCACGAAACCTTTTCTTCAGTAGTTAACCACTGAGCTATTTCTAAAGCATTTTTTGAATGTCTTTCCATTCTTAAATGTAAAGTTTCTAATCCTAAGTTAGTTAAGTAAGCATTAAATGGACTCATACAAGCGCCTAAATCCCTTAATAAAGTTACTCTAAGCTTTACTATATATGCAGCTTGTCCAAAGCTTTCAACATACTTAAGTCCATGATAGCTTGGATCTGGTGTTGTAAAGTCATTAAACTTACCATTAGTCCAATCAAAATTTCCTCCATCTACTACTATTCCACCAATTGTTTGAGCATGTCCTTCTGAATACTTTGTTGTTGAATGTACAACTATGTTTGCACCATGTTCAAATGGATTGCAATGATATGGTGTTGCTACCGTATTATCTATTATAAGTGGCACTTGAATTTTTTTAGCAACTGAAGAGAACTTATCAAAGTCTAAAATATTTAATCCTGGATTTCCTATTGTTTCACCATATATAGCCTTTGTATTTTCTTTTGCTAGTGATAATATTTCTTCTTCAGATGCATCTGGTTCAACAAAACTAACTTCTATTCCTAAATTTTTTAAATGAACATTAAATAAATTAACTGTTCCTCCATACAAAGATGTTACTGAAATAATATGATCTCCTGCTTTACAAAGGTTTAAAACTGCATAAAGTATTGCTGATTGTCCTGAAGCTGTTGCTACTGCTCCAACTCCTCCTTCTAATTTTGTGTATTTATCCTCTAGCGCCCCAACTGTTGGATTAGAAATTCTACTGTATAAGTGTCCTTCTGCTTTTAAAGCAAATAAAGCTTCTAGTGTATCTGGATCATCATATTTGTAGGTTGCACTTTGATAAATTGGTAATACTCTTGGTTCACCTGACTTTGGTGAATACCCCCCATGAATTCCTATTGTTCCTTTTCCTAAATTATTTGACATAAATAAAGCCCCCTTTTTTTATAATTAGGAGTTCGTAGTTTTTAGTTAATAATTAACTTCAACTCTAATCCTATATTCATTTAAATTTTGATACTTATTGCTCTTTTATTAATTATTAATGGAAAAATATTAGCCTTGTTCTTAATTGTTATAAATTCCAATTTAAAATTTTTATACAAAAAAAGCTATTTCTTATTATCCTTATAGATAATGAGAAATAGCATAAAACTCTATTTTACTAATATATACTCTCATTTCTCAGGTTAAACCTGCAGGATTTAGCACCAACGTACATCAGCAAAATTTATAACTATAAGTCACAGTTAATTTATATAACTTGTCACTTACAACTTATCACTTGTTACTGATAACAGGTTGCTAGGTTTCTCAGGGCCAGTCCCTCCACCGTTCTTAATAAAAGATTTTCTATTAACTTGTTATCTTTATTATACACATATGGAATATTTTTTCAATAGTTTTTTTATAAATTTTTTACATTTTTATAAACTCTTTATTTGATATTATACCATCTGCCTTTATATCATGTTCCTCACACTGTATTTTATCAATGATCTGCAAATCATATGCCAATGCAATTTTAGGACATTTAATATTTTTTCTAGAAATATATTTATCATAATATCCTCCACCATAGCCAATCCTATTTCCAAATTTATCAAAAGCTACTCCTGGCATAATTATTAAATCAAACTCTTCTCCAATTTTATCTTCTTCCACAGTTTTAGGTTCAAGTATTCCCCACTTATCCACACCCATGTTATCTAAACTGTTAATTTTCATAGCTACCATTTCCCTTTTACCTTTATCGGTTTTTGGCACATAAATTTCTTTATTATCACTTAATGCATATTTTATAAACTCCTTAGTATCAACTTCCGAACCAAAGCTTATATAAGTAAATATTTTATTGGCATTCTTATAAGTATCACTATTAATCAACCTTTTAAAGATTATACTATCATATTCTTTTTTTAAAACTACTTCTATATCATCTCTTGTCTTCAATATTTCTTTTCTTATATAATTCTTATCCATAAGTCTCACTCTCCCCAAATTACTTTCTATCTATCTGTATCTTGCTTTTATACATCTCTATATTAAGTGATATTCTCATTTATCATTATACTATAACCCTACTACATATTTTATTAGTTAATTTTTATATTTTAATATAATCAAAAAAGGTTGTAGTTTAAACTACAACCTATAATAATCTATAATTATCTTCTATTTTGTTCTTTTTTAGCTCTTCTACAAGCTACACATCTTGTTGGCTCATTTGTAAATCCTTTTTCCTTGTAGAATTCTTGTTCTCCTACTGAAAATACGAATTCACTTCCACAATCTCTACATACTAATGTCTTATCTGTCATAAATATTCCTCCTGAAATTAAAGATTCTAAATTGATATAATAATCTCTAATTTTCGAGAAACTATTTACCTAAATGAAACTTTTTTTTGTTAGCAACTTTGCTACTCATTTATAATAACATAGTATTTATTAAATTACAACCTTTTTTAATTATTTTTTATAAATAATTAAAATTCATACAATATTTTCTATATTATTATCTAAACACCTCTAAGTAATATTATATCTCTTAATATTGAAGCTGCAGCATTCATGGTTCCTGAAGCGCCACCAATTATACTTATATCCCCTAAAGTATCTGTTTTATAATATATCCCCTTATTTTTATAATCTACGCAATATAACGGATGATTTTCATCAATTTCTATTGGTGTTACATAACCTTTGACTAAATTATCTTTCTTATATACCTTACCAATTAACTTTATCTTATTTCCCCTTACTTTAGCTTTTTCTATATTATCTAATCTAACTTCTTCAATCCCATTAATTTTTAAATCTTCTAGTTTTAAATCTGAATTCATAAGTACATTTGATAAAATAATTATTTTACTTGCTGTATCATATCCTAAAACATCTAAACTAGGATCGGATTCTGCTATACCAACCTTTTGTGCTTCTAATAAGGCTTCTTTATAATCTACATTATCATTAGCCATTTTACTTAATATATAATTAGTAGTGCCATTTAGTACTCCTTCAATACTTTGAATTTTACTCCCTGCAATATCATATATTCCTCCATTAATTGAAGGTAATGCTCCACCTGTTGTACATCCAACCTTAAGCTCTACATTATTATTATCAGCTAAAACTTTTAATTTTTTATAATCTAATAAAATAGGACCTTTATTCCCTGTAACAACATTTATATTATTTTCCAATGATTTTCTAATATGAGTAAGCCCTGGTTCGCCAGTTTCTATATTAGTTGAAGTTAACTCTACCAAAGTATCTATATCATTATTATCAATAATATCATTAATATTCAAATTATCTTTCCACTCATTGTGGCATGTAATATTTATATTTTCATCAATTACTTTTAATATCTCACTTAAATTTATTCCAGAAGCATTGTATATTCCTCCATTGCTTTTTATTATGTATTTTACGTTTATTTTTAAATTGTATTGTTGCAATAAATAACTTTCTTTATCTATTAGCAATTTTATTAATGCTTGTCCTACTCCTCCAAATCCAATTAACCCAATATCCATAGTATTCACCCCAATTTTATATTATAAAAGCACTTATCTATTTAAAGATAAATGCTAATTATTTCATCACTCATTTTATTTAAAATCGTTATTTATTATATAATTAATAGCTTCTTTACTTCTCTCTTTTAAATTTAATGTCTTAAATAAGTAAATCATTAACACTAAGCCTAATATAGGAAGTAATACAAATAAGATGTTTGTCCATAACTGTGAAGTTGGATAATAAACAAAATTAACTAAGAAGTTATTAGCAAAATGCATTATCATACATAAATATATTGATCTTGTATAATAATATACAGTTCCTATTATTAATCCTAATAAAAACGCATTAATTCCTTGTGGAAAATTTAGATGTGCTATTCCAAATATTAATGCTGAATAAATAATAGCTTTTTTCCTACTATATCTATTAATTAATCCATTTAATATAATTCCTCTATATAATAGTTCTTCAAAAAATGGTGCCATTATGCAAGTTTCTACTAATAATATAACTATAGGAATTGAGTTTAAATATTCAATAACATATTCATATGTATTACCTGTTGGAAAGAAATATAAAATATAATCGAACCATCCATAAGTTAATAAAATATATGAAACTATTAGTAGCGGAACTAATACCCAATCTCTTTTTCTTAATTTAAATCCAGTATTTATATTATTTACTTTATTGTTTCTATTGTTTAGAAAAATAATTAATATTAATATTGCACCAAACTCATATGCTGCCGATAATGCTGTCGATATCCACATCCAAAATCCACTATATGTTACAACTCCTAAACTATTTAATATAATATAAAAAATATCTGTAGGTTTATTTAAAAATAAAGTTATTATATCAAATAAAATTGTTATTCCTATAGCCTGCCAAAAGTTTAATGGGCTTAAATTTATTTTGCTACTATTTAATTCTTTTATATAATTAATCTTCATTAAATTAATCCTTTTCTTTTCTAATTGATTCATATATCTATTCTATTTTAAAAACCAATTAATGTAAACAATGTTATACAAAAAAAGCTAGCTTATTTGATATTAATATTCTTAAACCTTAAGAATATATTATAGCTAGCCTTATATTAATTATCTATTTATCAATCTTTGATACAAAAGTTGAACATTCTGTTTGTATTTCAGATAAAGCATAATCTCCTCCAATTGTTATATTGGATGCATCACATTTATTATCTTTATTATGTTCACAATTTATAGCTTCACAAGTTACATCTAACATTGTATTAGCTGATTTCACACTACTAGTAAGTTCACCAGTTTTTCTTCTAAAATCTTCACAACTTGTAAAATTAGCTGTAATGGTATTTTTACCTGCAATTTTAATACTTTCTTTGCTACACAAGTTTTGTGAATTATATACACATGTAGTAACATTACATGATAAATTATTCATTCTTATACCTCCTCTTTAGTTCATAATTCTCTATATATTATTGTTATAAGCTTACTTTTTTATACTTTCATTAAGTAATTATCTAACTTTTTCTATAAGTTACTTTATTTTTTAGTTATATTCGATTAAAATTATTAGTAATAGTTAAAATATATGTTATAAATGTTATTTACTTAGGACATAATTATTCTTTATAGAATAATTTTAAATTCCTTTAAGAATATTTTTAACTTAAATAATTAAGCGTTAATAGGAGAGGTAAAATATGTCAAGTGAAATTAATTCTTCTAATTTTATAAGAAACATAATAATTGACGATTTAGAAAGCGGAAAACATAAGGAAATAATTACACGTTTCCCACCAGAACCAAATGGATACCTACATATAGGTCATGCAAAATCTATTCTTTTAAACTTTGGATTAGCTGAAGAATTCCATGGTAGAACACATCTTAGATTCGATGATACTAACCCTGTAAAAGAAGATACAGAATATGTTCAATCAATTAAAGAAGATGTAGAATGGCTTGGTGGAAAATGGGATGAACTTTACTTTGCATCAAATTACTTTGATGAAATGTATAACAGAGCTGTTTTATTAATAAAAAAAGGATTAGCTTATGTTTGTGATTTAACTCCAGAAGAAGCTAAAGAATATAGAGGTACTTTAACTGAACCTGGTAAAGAAAGCCCTTATAGAAACAGAACTGTTGAAGAAAACCTAGATTTATTCGAAAGAATGAAAAATGGAGAATTTGCAGATGGAGAAAAAGTTTTAAGAGCAAAAATTGATATGGCTTCTCCAAATATGAACATGAGAGATCCTATTATCTATAGAATTGCTCATGCACATCATCATAATACAGGTGATAAATGGTGCATATATCCAATGTATGACTTTGCACACCCATTAGAAGATGCTATAGAAAAAGTAACTCATTCTATTTGTACTTTAGAATTTGAAGACCATAGACCTCTATATGATTGGGTTGTAAGAGAATGTGAAATGGATTGCCAACCTAGACAAATTGAATTTGCTAGATTAAATATGACTAATACTGTTATGAGTAAAAGAAAACTTAAACAACTAGTTGATGAAGGTGTTGTTGATGGATGGGATGATCCAAGAATGCCTACTATTTCTGGTTTAAGAAGAAGAGGTTGTACACCAGAAGCTTTAAAGAATTTCTGTGCTGCAATTGGTGTTGCTAAAGCTAACTCTACAGTAGATTCTCAAATGCTTGATTATTTCGTAAGAGAAGATTTACAAATGAAAGCTCCTAATGCTATGGCCGTTTTAAGACCTTTAAAATTAGTTATTACTAACTATCCAGAAGGTCAAACTGAAATGCTTGAAGTTAGCAACAATGCTAAAGATGAATCTTTTGGTAAAAGACTTGTTCCATTCTCAAGAGAATTATATGTTGAACAAGAAGACTTCATGGAAGTTCCAATAAAGAAATACTTTAGATTATTCCCTGGTAATGAAGTTAGATTAATGGGTGCTTACTTTGTTAAATGTAATGAAGTTATCAAAGATGAAAATGGTAATGTTACTGAAATTCACTGTACTTATGATCCTGAAACTAAGAGTGGTTCTGGATTTACAGGAAGAAAAGTTAAAGGAACTATTCACTGGGTAGATGCAAATAATTGTGTACCTGCTGAATTTAGATTATACGAACCATTAATCTTAGATGATGCTCCTGAAAATGAAGGTAAGAATTTCTTAGAACAAATAAATCCGAACTCTATGGAAGTTTTACAAGGATTTATTGAGCCAACTGCTGCTAAGGATGCTAAACCTCAAGATAAATTCCAATTAGTTAGAAATGGATTCTTTAATGTTGATACTAAGTATACAACTGCTGATAAATTAGTATTTAACAGAATTGTATCTTTAAAATCTTCATTTAAATTAAAATAAAAGAAAAAATAAGAGAAAGGCAAATGCCTTTCTCTTATTTAAATTAGGTATAGTGAGTGTTCTTGAGGTTTCATACACAGTAATACTTTATAATCGGATTCACACTGAGTCGCCACTTATATAATCATTTTTCTATAGCTTTCTTTCGATGCAAAAACTATAAACACCAGTTAAATTGTTTAGGGTTTACTTCTTTTTTAATATTCATCCCATCAGTCTTCCTCCAACACTCTTATCAATATTATTTTGCTCCGTATTATTAATTTAATACTAGAATTTATTTCTATAAACAGCTTTTAAATTATGACCATTGATTATTTGTTGCTGTTTTTTCTTGCTTTTCACATGTACAATTCTTATAATTTTCTACTTTTACACCAGCTGGTGATGCCCATTGATTATTTACTGCAGATTTTGGTGCACCACTATTACATCCACATCCACAACTTGATTCACAACTACTTTTTTCTTTTGTATGACATCCACACTTTGAATGTTTATCCATAACATTTACCTCCAGTGTCTTATTAAATTTAGCCCTGATACAGCCAAGTCTTAACTTAGTTCTACCACCGCTACAGTAATAGTTTGTACATTTTATTTTCTTTGATACCTTGTATTAATTTCATTTCAGTCCAAGTTGTGAAGTTAAATTAAAATATTGAAAAATTATATATTAAGTAGTTAATATATAAAACTTTAGTCTTTTTATAAAAAATAAAAACCCCTACTTATAAGGAGTTTTTATTTTGTAAATATTTTATTGCATTGAATTTTGGTTAGCATTTTGTTGTGCTTTTTTATAAGCTTCTATGTTTGAATCAATTTGAGCACTACTCATTGCACTTTGAGAATTTGCATTACTTTGCATATTGCTTTGTTGTTGTGCACTACTATTCATACTTTGTTGAGTATTATTGCTCATAGTCGAACTATTTTGACTTTGTTTATTCATAAAAAACACCTCCTTTTACATTTCGATATTATTTTATGAAGTTCTGTTAATATAATACACATTAAATTTTTCCAAGTTATATTATTAATAAAATAACACAGCTAAACATAAACATTTTTTATTTTATATTTAAAATATAAAATAAAAAAGCAACTATACTATTTTAAATATAGCTGCTTTTAATACTATTTTATAACTCTAAAAATCTATTAAATCTTTCTCTAACCTTATCTTCACCCATAATTTGCATTATAGTATAAAGGTCAGGAGTGTTTGTTCTGTGTGATAATGCACTTCTTACTGCTCCAGCAACATCAGAAATCATTCCCTTATATTGATCTGGATTAGCTTTATATTCTTTTCTGTTTGCACAATATCCAAGTTCTGCTCCAATTACTTTTAAATCTTCAAACCAATTTTCTTGGCTTCCAGCATTGAAGTTAAACTTCTTAGCATATTCTTCAATTATAGCTTTAGCATTTTCTAATGATAAAGTCTTTGGTAATTCCACTTGATCTGCTGTTTCATTATAGAATAACTCATCGAAGAAATAGAAAATCTTATCTTTAACTTCATCCCATTTAGCAAAATCTTTTCTTGGCTTTGGACCTTCTTTATCTATGTTGAATATTTCCTTAGACATAGCTTCATTTGCAGTTACTAAGTTATACATTTCTTCATCATATTGCTTAGCCCATGCTGTATATTGTTCATATACTTTATTTGCTGGCATTCTAGCAATAACATCTTTAGAAACGTCATTTAACTTAACTAAGTCAAATAATGCTCCACTCTTACTCATTTTTTCTAAAGCAACATGGAATTCATGGTAATCAGCAGTAGGATTTTCTGCTCTCCATTCTTCATAGCTTGAGTTTACTATGTTTAATAAGTATTCAATAACACAAACTACTGGATATCCAACTTCGTTGTAGTAAGATACAGCTGCTTCAGCATCTTTTCTCTTAGAAAGCTTTCTCTTAGATCCACCTTCTTGTTTCATTATTGTTGTAATATGAGCATAGTTTGGTCTTTCAAATCCTAATACTTCAAATAATTGAACATGTATTGGAAGAGATGATAACCATTCTTCTCCTCTTATTACATCTGTAGTTCTCATTAAATAATCATCAATTGCATGTGCAAAATGATAAGTTGGAAGTCCATCACCTTTTATTAAAACAACATCTTGATTGTTTTCTGGGAAAGATATATCTCCTTTTATTAAGTCGTGGAATTCTACTCTATTTTCAATATTTCCTGGTGATTTTAATCTTAATATATAAGCTTCACCATTGTTTATTCTTTCAATAGCTTCTTCTTCAGTAATATTTCTGTATTTAGCATATTCTCCATAGTATCCAGGAGTTATCTTATTAGCAATTTGTTCTTCTCTTAATGCTGCTAATTCTTCTGGAGTACAGAAATCTGGGTATGCTAATCCTTTTAATAATAAGTCCTTAGCAAAAGTTCTGTATATTTCAGCTCTTTCACTTTGTCTGTATGGACCATATTCACCTTTTGAAGTTTCTTGACCAGTCATTCCTTCACTGAAGTCCATTCCAAAGTTATGCATAGTTGCAATTGTATCTTCTATAGCACCTTCAACTTCTCTTTTTTGGTCTGTATCTTCTATTCTTAAATAGAAAACACCTTCACTTTGACTTGCTAATCTTTCATTTATTAATGCAGCAAAAACTCCACCTATATGTTGGAATCCTGTTGGTGATGGTGCGTATCTAGTTACCCTAGCACCTTCTTTTAAATTTCTCTTTGGGTATTTTGCTATATAATATTCTCTATCATGTTCTACATTTGGGAATATCATTTCAGCTAACTTTTCAAATGCCATCTTATTTTTCTCCTTTTAATTTTATTTATTTTTTACAAAATAAAAAGTCTTTCACCCTAAACTTTTAGGACGAAAGACTGTATTTCCGCGTTACCACCTAAATTGGTTAATATAAATTAACCCACTCAAATACTTATTTAATTTTATTGCTCCCTGGTTTCCTTCAATAGTTCTAAATTTTAGGCTTACACCACTTCCTAAATCGCTTTAAATTAGAATTCTATTTACTGCTCCTAATCAACACAATTATATTAACTATTATTTTCAAATTACAGATTAATTATACAGATTACAATTATTATTGTAAAGTATTTATACTAAAGTGAATATATAAAAAAATAATTCAACTTCTATACCGCCTCATTTATATTTTTTTACTTCTAATAAGTATATCTTAAATAAGCAACTTTATAGTTATAAATACAATATCGACCTGAAATTTAATTTATACTTTACATCAATACTACTGATATCATTGATATTACACAGAGAACTATATATAAAATCATCCCTACATTCAAATAAATAGTTTTAGCAACTGTACCTTTTTCTAGTTTTATTTCACCTTCTGATAAATGTATATTCTTTCTATTATTGATTAATAAAACTATTCCTATAATAGTAATTGCTATTAAAACTAATCCTGCTACTCCAATTAACGCTATATTACTACCATCTCCAACTATAGATGGCATAATTACACTTCCAACAATGTTAATTACTATATGTAATATTATTGAATATTTTATAGTACCAGTCTTTAATGTTACATAAGCAAATATAACTCCTAATCCGACTGCATAAAAAAACTGAGAAAAATTTGCATGAAATAATCCAAACATAATTGCTGTTGTAATTATAGCTACTTTATCACCATACATTCTTATCTTATTAAGCATTATCCCCCTAAATAACATTTCTTCAACAATAGGAGATAATATTCCTGCAAAAATCAAACTCCAAATCCAATTGCTTGTCCCTACTACATTAGCTATTGGATTCATTATCTCGCTACCCTTTATTGCAGCAATTATCATTAGTAAAATAGTAGTTAAAAAGTTAACCACATATAATATTGCATAAGACATAAAAAATAGTAAAATCATTTTTCCTACACTTAAACTTTTACTTTCCTTTTTCTCACCATCAGGAAGCTTTCTAACCATTACATAAAATATAGGAAAGCCTATAAAGTAAAAACTAATTGCAATAGCTATATAATTTACCCAAGGTTGTTCTAACAATGATGGCCTAATTACATTAATAGCTGAATAATAAATTGTTTGTATAACATTTACTACTATCATACAAACTAAGATAGCTAATCCAATTTTAGCAAATACTTTTTTTGTCATTTACCTTAGTCTTTAATTCCATTTTTTCTCCTCCAATCAATAATTAAATATACTTTGAAAACTAAGTTTATCTATTAAATTTTAACATTTATACCATTATTTAAAAAATATACTATTTCATAACTTATTACTTTTGTGAACTTATACAAAAATAAGGAATTACATCTCAATTATTAGCTGTAATTCCTTTTATTAAATCTGTTTAATTCAAAAAGTTGTGATTATTAATCTAAGTTCTTAGTATCAATCCAAGACATCATTTCTCTTAACTCTTTACCAACCTTTTCAATTGGATGTTCTGCTTCCATTCTTCTCATAGCATTAAATTGTGGTCTTCCAACTTGGTTTTCCATTAACCAATTTCTTGCAAAAGTACCATCTTGAATTTCAGTTAATACTTTTTTCATTTCTTTCTTAGTTTCATCAGTAACTATTCTGTTACCAATCATGTAATCACCATATTCAGCAGTATCAGATATAGAATATCTCATTGCAGCCATACCACCTTGGTATATTAAATCAACAATAAGCTTCATTTCATGTAAACATTCAAAATAAGCATTTTCTGGGGCATATCCACCTTCTACTAAAGTTTCAAATCCAGCTTTGATAAGTGCTGTAACACCTCCACAAAGGACTGCTTGTTCACCAAATAAATCTGTTTCAGTTTCATCTTTGAATGTAGTTTCTAATACACCAGCTCTAGCTCCACCAATTCCATTGGCATAAGCTAATGCAAATTCTTTAGCTTTTCCTGTGTAATCTTGTTGAACTGCTATTAAGCAAGGAACTCCTGAACCTTCAGTATAAGTTCTTCTTACCATATGTCCTGGTCCTTTTGGAGCAACCATGAATACATCAACATCTGCAGGAGGAACTATTTGTCCATAATGAATGTTAAATCCATGAGCAAATACTAAAGCATTTCCTTCTTCTAAATATGGAGCGATTTCTTCTCTATATAATTTAGCTTGTTTCTCATCTGGTACTAAAACCATAACAACATCAGCAGCCTTAACAGCATTTGCAACTGTAGCAACTTCTAATCCGGCTTCCTTAACTCTATTCCATGATTTACTTCCTTCATATAATCCAACAACTACATCAATTCCACTTTCATGAAGGTTTAATGCGTGAGCATGTCCTTGGCTACCATAACCGATAACTGCAACCTTCTTTCCCTTTAATAAACCTAGATTTGTGTCCTTTTCATAAAACATCTTTGCCATTTTTTATACCCCCGACTTATTTATTTTTATTTATAAAAATTCACTACCAAATTCTTATGATAGAAATTTAAATTAACTTTTTATTATTAACTAATAGATGTAAAGTAAAAACTTTTCGCTTTTGCTTTTTATCTATTCATTTTTATCTATTACTTATTGCCTATTCCTCTACAACATCTTCTTCATTAATTATTTGATGAATTGGTGCTCCCGGAGCAACCATAGGGAATACTTTTTTATCACTATCAATTCTATAATCAATTATTACTGGTCTATCTACAGCTAAAGCCTCTTCTAATACAGAATCAAGTTCTTCTCTTTTTTCTACCCTAAATCCAACGCCTCCAAAAGCTTCAGCAAGCTTAACAAAATCAGTAGCTCTATCTAAAGTAGTTTGAGAATATCTAGCCTCATAAAATAAACTTTGCCATTGTCTAACCATTCCTAATGCATTGTTATTCATTACAATAATTTTAATTGGAATATTATATTTAACAGCTGTTGCAAATTCATTGCAGTTCATTCCAAAGCTTCCATCACCAGCAATGTTAAATACAGTTTTATCAGGATTAGCAACTTTAACTCCAATTGCCGCACCTAAACCAAATCCCATAGTTCCAAGTCCTCCAGATGAAATTAAAGTTCTTGGTGTTTTAAAATTAAAATACTGTGCTGTCCACATTTGATGCTGTCCAACTTCAGTCGTCATAATAAAATCACCTTTATCTAATTCACTAAGCTTTTCAAATAAAAATCTTGGTGTTAATTGCTCACCATCATCCTTATTATTTTTTGTAATAGCTAAAAGCTTTAATTCATCTACTTTTTTTAACCACTTATCATTTTTCTTATAATCTATTAAAGGCATTAATCTTTGTAATGCTACCTTAATATCACCTATAATAAATGAATCTACTTTAACATTCTTATTTACTTCTGCCGGATCCACATCTATTTGAATTACCTTAGCATTATTAATAAATTCTCTATCGCTAATTACCCTGTCACTAAACCTTGCACCTAATGCAATTATTAAATCGCACTTAGTTGCTAAAATATTTGATGCATTACTTCCATGCATCCCTATCATTCCAGTATTTAACCTATGTTCTGAAGGAATTGCACCTCTACACATTAATGTTGTTGCAACTGGTGCATTAATTTTTTCTGCAAAATTAACTAGTTCTTCAGTAGCACCTGAATTAATAACTCCTCCACCTGCATAAATAAGTGGTTGTTCTGAATCATTAATATATTTAGCTACTTCATTTAATGAATCAACAGTAATATGCTTACTTTTTGGTTCCACTGGTAATGGCTTCAAATTTTTATATTCTGTTTTATCAGATGTAATATCCTTTGGAATATCAATTAATACCGGCCCTGGTCTTCCTTCTCTAGCAATATAAAATGCCTTTCTAACAGTTTCCTCTAACTCATTAACATCTTTAACAATAAAATTATGTTTTGTTATTGGCATTGTTATTCCAGTAATATCAACCTCTTGAAAGCTATCTCTTCCAAGCAGACTTTTTTGAACATTACCTGTTATTGCAACTAATGGAACAGAATCCATATATGCAGTTGCAATTCCCGTTACAAGATTTGTTGCTCCTGGACCTGATGTAGCAATACATACCCCAACTTTTCCTGATGACCTTGCATAACCATCAGCTGCATGAGCTGCACCTTGTTCATGGCAAGTCAAATAATGTTTAAGCTGATCTCTGTATTTATACAAATAGTCATAAATATTTAATACAGCTCCTCCAGGATATCCAAAAACAGTGTCAACACCTTCATTTAATAAAGTCTTAACAAGAATCTCAGCACCTGTTAATAACATTGAAAATAACCCCCTTTATATTAGTTAACTTATAACTATTTAAATACTGCCCCTGAGCTTGCTGAGCTAACTAATTTAGCATATCTTGCTAAATATCCCTCTTTAACTTTTGGCTCAACTGGCTTTAAATTTGATCTACGCTTTGCTAGTTCTTCATCGCTAACAAGCAAATCTAAATTACCATTTGTAATATCAATAGAAATAATATCTCCATCTTCTACTAACGCAATATTTCCACCTTCAGCTGCTTCAGGAGAAACATGTCCTATTGCTGCACCTTTAGTTGCCCCACTAAATCTTCCATCTGTAATAAGTGCAACAGATGTATCAAGTCCCATTCCACATATTGCAGATGTAGGTGATAACATTTCTCTCATTCCTGGTCCACCTTTTGGACCTTCATATCTAATAACTACAACATCGCCTTCAACAATTTTCTTACCCATAATTGCTTCAATAGCCTCTTCTTCAGAGTTAAAAACTTTAGCTGGCCCTTTATGAACTAACATTTCTTTTAAAACTGCTGATCTCTTAACAACAGCTCCATCTGGTGCTAAATTTCCTTTTAAAACTGCAATTCCACCAGTTTGACTATATGGTTCTTCTATATGTTTTATTACTGAATAATCTAAAACTTTTGCATTTTCAATATTTTCTCCAACAGTTTTACCAGTTGCAGTAATACAATTTAAATTTAATAAATTCTTCTTATTTAATTCACTCATTACAGCTCTAATTCCACCAGCTGCATATAAATCTTCTATATGAGTATCAGATGCTGGAGCTAGTTTACATAAGTTAGGCACCTTTGCTGACATCCCATTTATAATATCAAGATTTATAGGTAGTTTAGCTTCATTTGCAATTGCTGTTAAATGAAGAACACTATTTGTTGAGCATCCAAGTGCCATATCTACTGTTAATGCATTTTTAATGGCATCTTCTGTTACTATATCTCTTGGCTTAATATCTTTTTCTAAAAGCTTCATTACAGCCATCCCTGCATACTTAGCAAGTCTTATTCTTTCGGAATAAACAGCTGGTATTGTTCCATTGCCTGGTAATGCTAATCCTAAAACTTCACATAGACAATTCATAGAATTTGCAGTAAACATACCTGAACATGATCCACAAGTCGGACATACTTTTTCTTCTAATTCTGCTAAATCTGATTCAAGCATTAATCCACTTTCAACTGATCCAACAGCTTCAAACATTGTAGATAAAGATACTTCCTTACCTTTAAATTTACCAGCTAGCATTGGTCCACCACTAACTATTACTGATGGAACATTTACTCTTAATGCAGCCATGACCATTCCTGGAACTATCTTGTCACAGTTTGGTATAAATACTAAAGCATCAAATGCATGAGCATTTGCCATACATTCAACAGAATCAGCAATAAGTTCTCTAGTTACTAAAGAATATTTCATTCCTTGATGTCCCATTGCAATTCCATCACATACACCTATTGTTGGAAATACTAATGGTGTTCCTCCAGACATTAATACTCCTTTTTTAACACCTTCAACAATTTTATCTAAGTTAACATGACCAGGAATTATATCATTTTGAGATGTTACAATTCCTATTAATGGTTTATTTATTTCCTCATCAGTTAATCCTGATGCTTTAAACAACGATCTATGAGGAGCCTTTGCTACTCCCTTTTTAACTACATCACTTCTCATTTATATCACCCCATTAAATTAGTTAGTAGTTCTTAGTTTTTAGTTAGTAGTTACTAAGAATATATAATTCAATAAACTCCCTAAGGAGTTTCAAGCTTAACTCCTAACTTATAACTTCTAACTATCTAAATTCTTTCTAAAACAAGTTGTCCCATTTCTTTGGTTCCAACAAGTGTAGTTCCTTCACTTGTTATATCACCAGTTCTATATCCTTCTTCTAATACTTTAACTACTGAATCTTCAATATCTTTTGCTTCATTTTCTAAGTTAAAGCTATATCTTAACATCATTGCAGTTGAAAGAATTGTTGCTAATGGGTTTGCTATTCCCTTTCCAGCAATATCAGGTGCAGAACCATGAATTGGCTCGTACATCCCTAAAGTTCCTTCTCCTAATGATGCAGATGGAAGCATACCAATTGATCCTGTTATCATTGAAGCCTCATCTGATAAAATATCACCAAACATATTTGAAGTAACAATTACGTCAAATTGTCTTGGATCTCTTACTAATTGCATCGAAGCATTATCAATATATAAATGATTTACTTCAACCTCTGGATAATCTTTAGACATTTCTTCAACAACGCTTCTCCAAAGTCTTGAACTTTCTAATATATTAGCTTTATCAACACTAGTAAGCTTCTTACTTCTCTTCATTGCAGTATCAAAGCCTATTCTTACTATCCTTTCAATTTCTTCCATATTATATCTTTCTGTATCGTAAGCTGAAATAACTCCATCAATTACTTCTCTTCCTCTTTCACCAAAGTAAATTCCCCCAGTAAGCTCTCTTACAACACAAATATCAATTCCATCACCAATTATGCTATCCTTTAATGGAGATGCTTCTTTTAGTGGTTTATATAAAAGTGCAGGTCTTAAATTACAATATAAATTTAAACCTCCCCTTAATCCTAATAAGGCCTGTTCAGGTCTTACTTTTGCATTAGGATCATCCCATTTAGGTCCTCCAACAGCACCTAAAAGAACTGCATCACTTTTCTTGCAAGCTTCTAAAGTTTTTTCAGGAAGTGACGTTCCCATTGAATCTATTGCACATCCTCCAGCTTGTAAAAACTCAAATTCAAATGTATGATTGTATTTTTCCCCAATTTTATTTAAGACTTTTATTGATTCATCGATAACTTCTGGTCCTATTCCATCTCCTGGTATAACTGCTATATTAAAATTCATGATTCTTCCCCCTTAAAATTTGCCCATTGCCTTTTATTTTATTTATTCTTATTTTTTATATAACCTATAAGTCCATTATTATTTATAATATTTTGCATAAACTCTGGGAACGCTTCTCCTTGATATTCTTCATCCTTAGTTAAATTTTTAATAACCCCTGTATCAAAATTAACCTCTAACTCATCCCCTGCTTCAATAGATTTAACTGCTTCATCACATTCTAATATTGGTAATCCAATATTAATTGAATTTCTATAAAATATTCTTGCAAAAGTTGATGCTATAACACAGCTAATTCCACTTTCTTTTATTGCTATTGGTGCATGTTCTCTAGATGAACCACATCCAAAATTCTTATTTGCAACAATTATATCTCCTGGTTTAACATTATTAGCAAAATTTAAATCAATATCCTCCATACAATGACTTGCTAGTTCCTTTGGATCTGATGTATTTAAGTATCTTGCTGGTATAATTACATCTGTATCTACGTTATCTCCATATTTAAAAACTTTTCCCGTTGATTTCATATTTATTTACCCCCTTAAAGTGTTTCCGGATTAGTTATTTTTCCTGTTATTGCTGAAGCTGCTGCAACTGCTGGACTAGCTAAATAAACTTCTGATTCAACATGCCCCATTCTTCCAACGAAGTTTCTATTTGTAGTTGAAATAGCTCTTTCACCTTTAGCTAATATACCCATATGTCCACCTAAGCATGGTCCACAAGTTGGAGTTGAAACAACTGCCCCTGCTTCTACTAAATCCTTAATTATTCCTTCTTCTAACGCCTGTAAATAAATTTTTTGAGTTCCTGGGAATACTATACATCTAACTCTCTTATTTACTTTTTTACCCTTAAGAATATCTCTTGCTACTCTCAAATCTGATATTCTTCCATTTGTACATGAACCTATAACCGCTTGATCAATTTCAATTTCTCCAACCTCATCTATAGTTCTTGTATTATCAGGTAAATGTGGGAATGATACTGTTGGTCTTAAAGTAGATAAATCTATTTCATAGACCTCATCATACTCTGCATCTTCATCTGCTTCGTATACTTTCCATTCTTTCTTTCCATGCTCTTTTAAGTATTCAATAGTTTTTTCATCCACTGGGAAAATACCATTCTTTCCACCAGCTTCAATAGCCATATTTGCCATTGTGAATCTATCATCCATTGATAAGTACTTTAATCCTTCACCAACAAATTCCATTGATTTATATAAAGCTCCATCAACCCCTATCATTCCAATGATATGAAGTATAACGTCTTTACCACTTACCCATTTTGAAGGTTTTCCCTTTAATACGAATTTTAATGCTGATGGAACCTTAAACCAACATTTCCCTGTAGCCATTCCTGCTGCCATATCTGTTGAACCAATTCCTGTTGAAAAAGCTCCTAATGCTCCATATGTGCAAGTATGCGAGTCTGCCCCTATAACAACATCACCTGCAACTACTAATCCTTTTTCAGGTAATAGACAATGTTCAATTCCCATTTCTCCTATTTCAAAAAAATTAACTATTCCTTTTTCTCTTGAGAATTCTCTTATAAATTTACATTGTTCTGCTGCTTTTATATCTTTATTTGGAGTAAAGTGATCAGGTACTATTGCTATTTTTTCCTTATCAAAAACTTTTTTAACTCCAAACTTTTCAAATTCCTTTACTGCAACTGGTGAAGTAATATCGTTACCTAGCACCAAATCTAAATTTGCTTCAATTAATTGGCCTGCCTTTACACTTTCTAATCCTGCATGAGCAGCTAATATTTTTTGAGTCATTGTCATTGCCATTGTTTTTTCCCCCTTTAAAAATATGCTTTTGCTTTTCTTTCAATATCTTTAATAAGTTTATATTCAATCGAATCAACTAATGCAATCCAGCTTGCTTGAATTACGTCCCTAGAGACCCCAACTGTACTCCAGCTTTCATTACCATCAGTACTTTCAATTAAAACTCTAACTTTTGCACCTGTTGTGCTTTCTGAATCTAAAACTCTAACCTTATAATCAACTAACTTTACATTTTTTATCTCAGGATAAAAAACTTCTACTGCTTTTCTTAATGCTTTATCTAATGCATTTACTGGTCCATCACCTTCTGCTGCTGTCATTTCTGTCATTCCATCAACTGTTATATTAATTAAAGCTGTTGAGCTAAATTCACCATTGTTCCAAGGAGTTTCTCCCATAGTTTTAAAATGATTTAATTTGAAGAAAGGTTTATACTTTCCAATTGTCTTTCTTATTAATAGTTCTACAGTTCCTTCTGCTCCTTCAAATTGATAACCTTCATATTCCAATTCTTTTAATCTTTTAGTTACCTTTTTAACTTCATCTCCATCTTTTTTGACATTAGGAAAAATCTTGTGTATCTCTTGCAAAACTGTACTTTTACCACTTACCTCTGATAATAAAAATCTTCTCTTATTCCCAACTATTTCTGGATTTATATGCTCATAAGATTGTGGTGTTTTACAAATTGCATCTATATGCATTCCTCCTTTATGAGCAAATGCTGATTTACCCACATAAGGAGTTGAATCCTCTAATTGAATATTAGATATTTCTGAAATATATCTAGCCTTTGCAGTCAATTCTTGCAAGTAATTTTCTGCTTTTAAATTGCAATCCATTTTTAAGGCTATAGTTGGAATTATTGTACTTAAGTTAGTATTCCCACATCTTTCTCCAACTCCTATAAATGTGCCTTGAATATGTATCGCCCCTGACTCTATTGCCATAATAGAGTTTGCTACTGCCATACCTATATCGTTATGACAATGAATTCCTATTTTACAATCAAAATTCTTAACTACTTCACTAGTTATTTCTTTAATTTCGCTTGGTAATGTTCCACCATTTGTATCGCATAAAACTAGTGTTTTTGCTCCAGCCTCTCTAGCAGCTTTTAAAGTTAACATAGAATATTCTTTATTTTCTTTATAACCATCAAAAAAATGTTCTGCATCAAAAATTACTTGTTTATTTTTTTTAGTTAAATATTCTATAGTTTCTTTTATCATAAGTAGATTTTCATCTAAGGTTGTCTTTAATATATCTGTTACTTGAAATGTCCATGACTTACCAAATATAGATACAACACTTGTTTCTGCATCCAATAAGCTTTTTATATTAACATCATCACCAATCTTTGAATTTGGCTTTCTTGTTGATCCAAAAGCAACTAACTTCGAATTTTTAAGTTCTATTTCTTTTACTACCTTAAAGAACTCCATATCCTTAGGATTAGATCCTGGATTACCAGCTTCAATATAGTCAATCCCTATGTCATCCAATACCTTAACTATTTTTGTCTTATCCTCTAAAGAAAATGATATTCCCTGACCCTGAGCACCATCTCTTAAAGTAGAATCAAAAATTTCAATGGTTCTATTCAAACTTCCACCCCCAATTTTGCAAGTGACAAGTTTCAAGTGGTAAGTGACAAATCATTGCCTGTTATTTGATTTATTGAAGAACCCTTAACTCCAATAATCTTAAAGTTATAAATTAACTTTCTTACTTATACTAGCCACTATAGCTTGTCATAATTTAAATGCTTATTACCGCTTTGTTAGTTACGAGCTTTATTAGTTACGAGTTTTAAGTTAATAGTTAAGGAAAAATTTCAGCTGATTTGAATTTTAAAAATATATTTTTAGAAACTCATAAAAGTTCCCTCATTAAACTCTTAACTATTAACTTTTAACTTTTAACTAATTAATCGCTATTACCTAATTAAAGATTTCGCAGTAATCTGTAATATCATTAGAGCCCCTTTCTAATGCACAGACCCCTGTTCTAACTAGTTCTTTAATTTCATACTCTTCCATTAGTTTTATATGAGCATTAATTTTACTTTCATCTCCAGTAAGTTCAATCGTTAGTGTTTCAGGCGAAATATCCACTATCTTACTTCTAAAAATTCTAACAACTTCATTAATTGCTGCTCTTTGCTCTGAATCTGCCTTAACTTTAATTAGTACTAATTCTCTATAAACAGAGTTTTCTGGTTTTAATCTTAATACCCTTAGAACATCTTCTAATTTATTTAATTGCTTCATAAATTGCTCTAATACTTCTTCGCTTCCATTTAACGCAATAGTCATTCTTGATATTTCTGGATTTTCTGTTCTTCCAACTGTTAAACTATCAATGTTAAATCCCCTTCTTGCAAATAAACCCGAAACTCTTGTTAATACTCCTGAAGAATTTCTAACTAAAACCGACAAAACATGTCTTTCCATTTATATAACCCCCAAAATCAAATAATTTCAAATTATTGAATAAAACGGAATGAATTTAGGTTAAAAAAATCCCACCCTTAATGATAAAATCATAACGGTGGGATAACATTCCTCATCATTAAATATCACTAGGCTCCAACAAACCCTTGCATATAACGGTGCTTACCGGTAATTCCCTACTTATAAATTGAATTCTTAGTTTAAGGTTTAGTTTTAACTACACCTTAAGGTTATAATTCATTATCTAGAGGCATGTCCGTTGTTATCCACCACAAAAGAGTTGGAGTGTTCCAAAAACTAGCCATCAGATAAATTTACTAATGTTCAGGATACAGCTCAAGAGTGATTATTATTTAGTAAAAGTATCCATTCACACCTAACATGGACTCTCTGAAACTTTTTTATTCTAAATAAATGTCTCTATCACAGCTTTTATTCCTTAAAAAGGACCTTCCAAAATATTCTATTGTTAATATATTACTCTTTACTTTAATACACTGTCAATAGAATCTCTTAAAATTTACCAAATTAATTATAATTAGGATTTTACTTCATTTACTTTTAACATATAGTTAATATTTTTATTATTTTCTTAGTAATTTAATAGATTTATTTCAAACTTATTAATTTATTAATAACTTATCTATTTTTTATGTTTACAATTTAAATCCCTTGTTTTTAACACTTCTCTTTATTTTTAATCTTGTTTTTATTAATTTATTACAAAAAAATTTGGCGTATTAAAATTAATTTTACTCTTAATTTTAATACGCCATTATAATTTAATACTTATACTTTACTTAATATTAAATTTGCAATTCTATTTGCCATTTCATTTATTTCTTCTTGATTTTCACCTTCAAGCATAACTCTAACTAATGGTTCAGTTCCAGATGGTCTTATAAGCACCCTTCCAACTCCATTTAGCTTAGCTTCAACTTCTTGTATGGCAGCAATTATTTCTGCATCCTCTAAATATATATTCTTTTTTTCATTTGGTACTTTAGCATTAACTAATACCTGTGGTAATTCTTTCATAACTCCAGCTAGTTCACTGAAAGTTTTTCCACTTTCTTTAAGAATAGCAGCTACTTGAAGTGCTGTTACTAATCCATCTCCTGTAGTATTATGATCTAAAAATATTATATGTCCTGATTGCTCTCCACCTAATACATAATTATCCTTAAGCATTTCTTCAAGAACATATCTATCTCCAACTTTAGTTTTAACTAAGTTAATTCCTTCTCTTTTAGCAGCAATATCTAATCCTAAGTTACTCATTACAGTTACTACTAAAGTATCATCTTTTAATTGTCCTGATTCTTTTAATGCCTTAGCACATATTGTTAATAAGAAGTCTCCATTAATCATGTTTCCTTTTTCATCTACAGCTAAACATCTATCAGCATCACCATCAAATGCAAAACCAATATCACAATTTTTTCTTACAACATAATCCATTAACTCTTCCATATGAGTTGAGCCACAATTTTCATTTATGTTATTTCCATCTGGATTATCATTTATTACATATACTCTTGCACCTAAAGATCTGAAAGCTTTTACTGCAGCTTTATATGCAGCACCATTTGCACAGTCTAAAGCAACTCTTAATCCCTTTAAATCTGTATTTATAGTACTTAATGCATAATCAATATATTCTCTTAATGCTGTTTCTTCAGTGTACGATCTACCAACATTCCCACCTATTGGACTAGGTACGCCTTCGAATCCTCCCTCTATTACAGCTTGTATTTGATCTTCTAAACTATCTGATAATTTGTATCCTTTTCCATCAAAAAATTTAATTCCGTTATATTCTACTGGATTATGAGATGCTGAAATCATTACTCCTGCATCTGCTTTATATTCTCTAGTTAAATGAGCTACTGCTGGTGTTGGTACTACTCCTAAAATTACTGCTTCTGCCCCTACTGAAAGTATACCTGCAACTAAAGCAGCTTCAAGCATATCTCCTGATATTCTAGTATCTTTTGCTACTAAAATCTTTGGCTTATGAGTACCCTCAGTTAATACAAAAGCTCCTGCTCTTCCTAAGCTATAAGCTAATTCTGCAGTTAATTCAGTATTTGCTATCCCTCTAACACCATCTGTTCCAAACATTCTACTCATATATAATACCTCGCTTATATAAATAATTAATTATAGACATTATCTTTTATAGTATATTACTTATTCCGATTTTTTACAATATATCGTACTTTATAGCTATATATTCATTAATCTTGTTTATCTTTAGGATACATTCTTTCTAATACTAAATTATATCCTCCCTGTCCATAATTAAGACATTTATTTACTCTACTAATAGTTGCTGTACTTGCCCCTGTTGCATCAGCTATTTCTGTATATACCTTTTTATCTGTAAGCATTTTTGCAACATATATTCTTTGAGAAATTGCCCTTAATTCATTTATTGTTGCAATATCTTCAAAAAACTTATAGCACTCATCTATATTATTTAACTCTAAAACAGCTTTAAATAGCATATCTAAATCTTTTTTAAATTCTAAATTCTGTAGGCTCATATTATCACTCCTATTATCTCTCTACATCATAATTTTAACACTTTAGTGTGCTAAATTTAAGATATACTTTAAATTTTTCTTTATCTAATTAATTTTCTTCATCATTTTCAAAACAATTAGTTTCTATATATTTATCATAAATGCTTTTTGTTGGTAAAATCCATACTTCACCTATACCAATATAAACATTATTTACTTCTTCTACAAGTTCTTCGTCAATTATTCTTTCATACTTCTCTTGAGCTAATTTTATATTAGCACTTCTTAGTACTATAAAATCACCATTAACTACTAATCTATCCTTATATAATTTACACCTTATAATCTCTTCTTCGGGTACAGGTAACTTCAATGCAACAACTCCAGATCCACTTAATTTTATTTTATTATTATCATTTGGAATTAAAGAAATATCAATCTCATTGTCACAAGCATAAAACATATCTTCGTTTATTATTATTTCTTCATCAACTAATTCAATTAATGTAAAATCATTAAAGCTAGGCTCTAATAATATTTCACCACTTCCACTAAAAACAGTTTTCAATCCAAAATGCCTCATATGAGTAGCACCAAAAATAACCTTTTTAATTCCTTTGTAGTCGTTTACTACATCACTTCTTTCGATAAAGCCTTTCATATAGCTTAGAGCATTTTGTTGAATCTTAACAGCGCTGTCATTAAGTAATATTCTGACCTGCTTTAATCTTTTACCATTACCTTCAATCGTCCTAATAGCGCTAGCTACATTTAACTCACTTGCGCCATTAAGAGATGCATATTTCAAAATTTGAAAACAAGATTCATTACCCATTTGCGAAACTAAAGTAAGCTTATTTTTAACTTCTATATTGCTTCTCATCTTAACTACCCACACCTTTATATTCCATAAATATTATACCTTAATTCTATCCAAATTTAATATTCATTAAACACTTCATGTTTGATGATGAGTAAATAAAAAGTAAGAATTAATAGTTAAGTTGTTTTCCTAACTCTTACTTCTTACTTTTTACTCTTATATCAAATTTTTTCTTATTTCAAGCTATTTACTAATTCTTCTGACTCTAAAACACTTGTAATTTTAATTCCAAAATTTTGTTGAGAAATAACAACTTGTCCATATGCTATTTTTTTACCATTAACAAGTATTTCTACCTCTTGATTTTCTAAAGTATCAAGCTCAACTAAGGAACCTTTACCAAGCTCTAAAATTTCATTCAAAGGCATTCTAGTTTTACCTAAAACAGCAGTTATCTCTATTGGTATATCTAAAATTCTAGATATCTTCTCATTCATTAATATCTCCCCTTACCTAATTATATCAATAATTTCTATTCCTTTTTTCATTCCTATAACACCAGGCTTTGCTTTATAAATATTTGCTTCACCAATATCTACTGTAATATTTTCATTTATTTTTTGATCTAAAAGAATAACATCCCCAACCTCTAGATTTAATAAATCACTAATACTCACTTTTGCACAGCCTAATTTTGCAGTCACATCTACATCAATATTTTTGATATACGGAAATATCTCACTACAAGATATATCTTTGCATTTTTCCTCTTCAAAATTATCTTCATGTTTTAACTTATCACTACCAAAATCATCTATGATATCTTTCATGCTTTCATATGGAATGCAAAATCTTATGTGTCCAACAACTTCATTTTGTAATAATACATTTATTAATGAACTAAAAATCATATCTTTTGTATTAAGCTTTTGATATTGAATTTTATTAGGATATATTCTATTAACTTCAATTTTTTCATGTGTTGCAGGCATATATATTCTCTTTAATAAATTATCAAATAGATATTTCAACAATTCTAAATCTATATTAGTTGGCTCTCTATTTAAATCTTCAACTTGACCATTGCCACCTAATAATAAATCAACAACAGTTAAAACTGCACCTTTATCCACAAATAAAACTAAATTATCCACTATAGGAAGTATACTATATTCAATTACAACATTATCTCCATTTATACTTTCTATAAATTCTCCATAAGTTGTTTGAATACATTTATTTAATGCCATTCTAAATCCATCATTTTTAGTTTCATAATTTATTTGCATATTAGAAGTTTTACAAAACTCTTCACATACAAGTGCCAAATTTCTTATATTTTCTAAAGAGAACTTCTCACTTTTTTTGAAATCATATAATCTTATATCTTCCATCTTTTATCCTCTTTCTTATCTAGATTGTAGATTGTTAATCATTGACCACATTTCATCAGCAACAGTAAATCCTTTACTATTTAACTGAAATGCCCTTTGCATTGCAATTAAATCAGTAAATTCTTGAGAAATCTCTACATTAGACATTTCAGTATATCCTTGATATATATCCCCATCTGCAGCAATTAACTCTACTCCATCATTAGCAATAAATAAATTACCACTTGCTGATAAAACATCATTATCTCCTGTAGGTTTATATAAATTAATATTTCCTATCTTTTCATCATTAACAAAGACTTCACCTTGTTTATTAACACTTAAATTATCTGATGTTATTCCTGAATTGTTATAATTTTTTTCATCCTCAAATTGTATATCAAGAATATTTCCAGCATCATCAACTAATGTTCCATTTGCATCAACTGAAAATTCACCATTTCTTGTATATGCATAAGTATTATCCGATCTAATCACTCTAAAAAGTCCTTCACCATCAATTGCTAAATTGGTAGATATTTTAGTATTTTTTAATGATCCCTGAGTAAAATTTCTTACCTCTGTCGTACTTTTAATTCCAGTTCCTGTTGTAGCATTGACATCATTGGTAGGGTAAGAATTATTTGAAAGCCCTGCCCTAACTAAATCTTGAAATTCAACATCCAATTTTTTATAACCAGCTGTATTAGAATTTACAATATTATTTGAAATAACATTTATCTTATTTTGAGTAGAACTCATACCACTTTTACTTACATTTAAAATCCCATACATATATTTACCCCTACCTTACTGTTCCTATTTCATTTGCTATTTTACTTAAAGTAGAATCCATAGCTTGCACTACCTTTTGGTTCGCTTCAAATGCTCTTAAATTAGACATTAAAGCAGCTGTTGATTCAATAATATCAACGTTTGAACTTTCTTTCTGCATATTTTGTACTCTATAATTATTTGTAGCTATCGCGCCTTCACCACTATAAAGATTTTGTCCAACTTTATTTAAACTACTATAATCATCAAAATCTACAATATTAAATTTATGTACTGCACCAGATGATAAAACAACATTATTGTTACTATCTACACTTATACTACTTCCTCCAACATACATTGGTTGATTATTCGAATTTAATACTTGTGCACCAGATGATGTAACTAAGTATCCATCACCATTTATATTAAATCCCCCATCTCTAGTGTAAAAAACATTTCCTTGTTCATCTCTAACTGTAAAAAATCCTTTCCCATTTAAAGCAAAGTCTGTTTCATTTTCAGTTTCAACTATTACGCCTTGTTCATAATTAGTCGTAACCTCATCTATTTTCACACCTAAATTTAAAGTACCTAACTCTTGAGTTGTACCTTTTCCATTAACATACTTATCATTATTTTTAATTAATACATCATCAAATGTTTTAGATATTAATGTCTCCGATTTAAAACCAGTAGTATTAGCATTTGCAATATTATTACTTATTACTGTTTGACTACTTTGTAAATTTATCATAGCCGATACTGATGTATACATTCCTCTTAACATGTTAAACCTCTCTCCTTAAGCTATATTGTAATTTAGCCTCTTCATTGCATTTCTTAAATTTACTATTGCCCTACTATGTAATTGGCACACTCTTGATTCAGAAACCTCTAATACCCTACCAATTTCCTTTAGTGTTAGCTCTTCATAATAATATAGTGATAAAACAAGCTTATCCTTCTCTTTAAGCATATCAATCGCTCTTGTTAATATATTAAGCTTTTCATCTTCTTCTATTATATTTTCAGGTAATAAGGACTCATCTTCTTTTATAGTATCTATAATACTTACATCAGTATTTCCCTCGAAAATAACTGTATCTAAAGAAGTAGTACTCATTATATTAATTCTACTTTCTATCTTGCTTATTTCAGATTTTGATACTTTTAAATACTTTGATATTTCTTCTCCAGTAGGCTCCCTTAATAATTTATTTTGCAAATTCTCTACAGCTGAATTATATTCATTTATTTTAGCAACATCATTTCTTGAAATTGGAGAATGTCTTCTTATTTCATCAACAATTGCTGCTCTTATTTTAAGAGAAGCATAAGTTGAAAATTTGCAGTTTTTATCATCTCTATAGCTGTTTGCTGCATCTATAAGTCCTATAGTCCCATAGCTAACTAAATCCTCATATTCAATTCCAATATTCTTAGTAAAATACTTTGAAGCTATAAATTTTACTAAATTCATATTCTCCAATACATATTCCTCATTTTGGATATCAACCACTTTAACTCCCCCCAATTATAGATTAACTACCGCTTGTGCTCTTATTTGAACATCATTTGGTATTTCATTTAATGATAGAATTGCTACATTAGGAAATACCATTTCAACAAGTTTCCTAAATGGTGCTCTTATTTTAGGTGAAACTAAAATAACAGGTCTATTATTAGCAAATGCTATGCTCTCAGTAATTTCTTTTATACTATTAAAAATTCTATTAGTGTTATCAGGGTCAACTGCTGGATAAGTACCATTAACAGACTTTTGAAGATTATTAGCAATTAATCTTTCAACTTCATTAGATAATGTTGCAACTGTTATCGTATTTTCATCATCTATAAAAGCCTCACAAATACCTTTGTTTAATGCCATTCTTACATATTCAGTTAACAACTCAATATCCTTAGTATTTATAGCATTATCTGCTAAAGTTTCTAATATCGTAACCCTATCTTTAATTGCTACTTTTTCTCTAAGCAAGTTTTGTAATACCTTTTGAACTTCACCTAAAGTCATAATATCAGGTATTAACTCATCAACTATTACACTATACTTTTCTTTAGTTGCATCCATTATTGCTTTAACTTCTTCTCTTCCCATAAGCTCATGAGATTTATCTTTTACTATCTCTAACAAATGAGTAACTAATATAGTAGATGGATCTACTATTGTATATCCTCTTAATTCTGCTTCTTCTATTTTATCTTTACTTATCCATAATGCTTCTAAACCAAAACTTGGCTCAATAGCCTTTATTCCCTCTAGTTCTAATCCTAATCCCATCGGATCCATACATAAAACCATAGTTGGCATAAGAGTATATGTTGCAACTCTATTTCCTTTTATTTTTATACAATATTGATTAGGTTCTAGTTGAAGATTATCTCTAATTCTTATAGGTTGTACTATTATTCCCATATCTATTGCACATTGTCTTCTTATTGAAGAAATTCTTTGCAGTAAATCTCCTCCACTACTTTCATCAGCTAAAGGTATTAAGCCGTATCCAATTTCAACCTCTAATGCTTCAATATTAAGTAATTCACTTACATCTTCAACTTCATTGGTAACTGCAGTTTCTTCTACTGCTAAATCTTCACTAATACTTTCTGTCTTTTCTTTTTCTTCGCCCTTTTTTAGCGTCATTCCAATTAGTACACATCCTACACCTAATGAAAAGAATGATAGCGTTGGTAATCCTGGCATAATTCCTAAAATAAATAACACTACACCTGTTATCATTATAGCTTTTGGAATTGCTGTTAACTGTTGACCTGCTAAGCTAGCGACACTATCGTCACTATCAGCTCTTGTTACTAAAATACCTGACGCAGTTGAAATAAGTAATGCTGGAATCTGACTTACAAGTCCATCTCCTATTGTTAATCTTATATATGTCTGAGCAGCTTCTCCAAAATCCATATCAAGCATCATTACTCCCATTATAATTCCGGCAAATATATTTACTGCTGTTACTATAATTCCTGCAATTGCATCACCTTTAACGAATTTAGAGGCACCATCCATTGACCCATAAAAGTCAGCCTCTTGTTGTAATTCTCTTCTTCGTCTTCGTGCTGTTTTTTCATCAATCATACCTGAATTCAAATCAGCATCTATGCTCATTTGTTTTCCTGGCATAGCATCTAATGTAAATCTTGCCGATACTTCTGATACTCTTCCTGACCCATTAGTAATTACAACAAATTGAATAATTATGATTATTAAAAATATAATTACACCTAATACATAATTTCCTCCAACAACAAAATTACCAAAAGATTCAATTATATTTCCTGCATAACCCTCACCTAAAATAAGTCTAGTAGATGAAAGATTTAATCCTAACCTAAATAGTGTTGTAACTAGTAATAAAGTCGGAAATATTGATAATTGTAATACATTAGTTGAAAATAATGTCATGAGTAAAATTAATACTGATAATGCTATATTTACGACTAATAATATATCTAATAAAAATGAAGGTAGCGGAATAATAATCATCAAGATTATTCCCATAACACCAAAGGCAACTAATACGTCAAACCTATTTTTTAATTTCCCCATCTTTAAATTCCTTTACTTGTTTTTCTTATATCTATTTTTGATTTTATATACAGCTACCAGTACTTCTGCAACTTCTTGGTACATTTCAGCTGGTATCTCTTGTTCTACTTCAACTTCTCTATAAAGCATTCTCGCTAAAGGCACATTTTCAATCATTGGAATATCATTTTCCTTAGCTATCTCTCTAATTTTCATAGCTAATACATCTGCTCCTTTTGCAATAACTATTGGAGCTGAATCCCTTTCTCTCTCATACCTAATTGCTATTGAAATATGAGTTGGATTTGTTATAATTGCTGTTGCATCCTTAGTATTTTGAATCATTCTCTGAGAAGCTATTTGTCTTTGCTTTTGTTTAATTTGAGACTTAACATGAGGATCCCCTTCTGCTTGTTTAAATTCTTCCTTTACCTCTTGCTTAGTCATTTTCATTCCTTTTTTATGTGAATACAACTGATAAGCAAAATCTATTGCTCCAATTGTAACTGCAATCATTATTGCAATATTAAGCAGTTTTTTTACTATATCAAATATTGAATATATTAAATGTGGGAAATATATATCTCCTATTTTTAAAATATCAACATAGTTTTTCTTAACAAATGAATACCCAATATAAGATAATAAAATTAAAAGTATTGTGTTCTTTAAAGCGGCAACAAATGACTTTTGTGAAAACATATTTTTTAATCCCTTCATAGGATTTAGTTTTGAAAACTTTAGTTTCATTGACTCTTTACTTATTACAACTCCACTTTGTACAATATTTGAAATAACACCTAAGCAAAGTATTATCATTCCCATTGGTAAAAATAATTTTAAATATGTAAATAATCCATCTGCAAATAATCCATGAGCCATTTTGCCATTTAAAGTTCCACTAAAATCCATAGTTAAAGCTGAAGCTATATATGTTTTTAAATTTTTAATTAAACCATTAGTCGTGGTGTAAATGCATATTACTGCACCTATTAATGTAAAGGCATTTGATACTTCTTTACTTTTTGCTACATTACCCTTCTTCCGCTCATCCTTCTTCTTTTTGGCTGTGGGTTGTTCTGTCTTATCCGATGCCGACAAAATAATCTCTCCCCTTTATCCTATTAGCGTATTTAAAATAGTCTATTTATTAACGCAATCATTATATCTTGATATACAAGAGTTCCTTCAATAACATTCTTTAACTGCTTAAGAATATCTTTAATTGTATTTACTATAAATGGCAGTGAACTCATAAAAAATAAAATTCCAACTAACATTTTAAGTGGCATTCCTACAATCATTACATTTAATCCAGAAATGCTTCTTGAAATTATTCCAGTAATTAAATCTGTTAATATTAGTACAACTAAAATTGGAATTGCTATTTTTATTCCCATCATAAAATACTCTGTAAATACTTTTAAAATATAAGTAAAGTTATAATCAATTATTGAGTATCCTATTGGTATTATCTTAAAACTATTTTGCATGGAATTTATTATTATGTGATGTGCATTAATGCTGAAAAACACAACTACTCCTACAAAATATATTAAATTTTCCATTATTGTAGCTTGTGATTGAGTATTAGCATCATATGTACTTGCCATAGATAATCCCATTTGTCCATCTATTAATTTCCCTGCCATTTTTAAACTATAAAAACAAATTGTAACCATGTATCCCATAGTTAATCCATTTACCGTTTCTAATACTCCATATCTAATTAATTCATAAAAATTTTCAATTGGTATATTTATCTCTAAATTAATTGCAATCATTGCCGATAATAATAATGAGAAACAAATTTTAAATAACTTTGGTGTACCATTTGGGAAAATAATACTAGTAGCTAAAAAAAATGCTGTTATTCTAAAAAATACGTATATCATGCTTATTTAACTATTGTTGATATACTTTGGAATAGCTCATTTGTAAGCATTACAAGCTTATTTAACATCCAAGGTCCACCCAAAACTAAAACTAATATTATTGCAATTAACTTTGGTACAAATGTTAATGTTTGTTCTTGAATTTGTGTTGTTGCTTGAAAAATACTTATTATAAGTCCTACAACTAAAGATATAATAAGTATTGGGCCCGCTATTAAAAGACCTGTAACCAATGCTTTTTTTACTATTGTCATTATTGCTAATTCGCTCATTATATCTATCCCCTATCCTGTAAAACTTTCTATTAATGATTTAATCAGCAAATTCCATCCGTCTACCATAACAAATAAAAGTAATTTAAATGGTAATGATATCATTGCTGGTGGAAGCATAAACATCCCCATTGACATCAATGTACTTGAAACTACTAAATCAATTACTAAAAATGGTATGTATATTATAAAACCTATTTGGAATGCCGTTTTAAGCTCACTTATTGCAAAAGCTGGAACTACAATACTTAATGGTAAATCCTCTCTTGTTATGTTTGTTACATCTATTGATGAATTCTTTACAAACAATTCTAAATCTGCTTCTCTTGTTTGTTTAAGTAAGAATTCTGTTATTGGTTTTCTTAACTCTTCATAAGCTTCTTCCATTGTTATTTCTTTATTTATGTAAGGCTCTATTGAATTTTCAGTAATTTTCCCCACAACTGGACTCATTATAAACATAGTTATACATAATGCTAATCCAACTAGTATTTGATTTGGAATAGCTTGTTGAGCCCCTAATGCAGATTTTATAAATGAAAATGTAATTATCACTCTTACAAAGCTTGTCATCATAAAAATTATTGTTGGCAAAAACATAAGAGCAGTCATTAACAAGAACATCTGCATGTTTGGTGTTAATTCTGAACTATTACTTAAAATCTGACTTAATATGTCCATTATCTTTTTCCCTTGTTAATTTATTATTTAGTAATTTGCTAAAGTTTAATTGATTTAAATAAGCTGAATCATTTTTTTCTTTTTTCAATTTTACTATCTCATTTATTTCGTTTTCATCTAGCTCTTTAATTACTTGTGTATTGTTATTTGACGATACTATTACACAGCCTACTTTCCCTGTTTTTATTACATATATACATATATCTTTGTTTAAATTTAATCTCTCTAACACCTTAACATAAGAACCTGATGATAATTTATTCAGGCTCCCTTTGCTAAGTTTTAAAGATATAACTATTAATAGTATGACAATTGGAACTAACACAATTAAGTTTATAATAAACTCTAAAAATGTATTTTCCATTTATTCCTTCACAATCTCCTTTTGTTGAACTATTAATATATCAACTCTTCTATTAATAGCTCGGTTTTCTTCTGTTGCATTATCTACTAATGGCCTATACTCACCATATCCTGTTGCTGAAAATCTTGTAGGATCAAACCCTTTTGTTTCAATAAAATATTTAACTACATTAACTGCCCTTGAAGTTGATAACTCCCAATTTGATTTATATGTTCCTGAACTAATAGGTATATTATCTGTATGACCTTGTACCATTATTTCATTTTCTATGGCTGGAATTAATCCACTTATTACTTCTAATACAGGAGTGCTATCTGCTTTTAAATCTGCTTTTCCTAAATCAAAAAGTATACTCTCACTTAATTGTAGAACAACTCCAGCATCTTCTTCTCTTATTTTCACTGTATCTGTTAATCCATTTTTATCTATTATTTCTTGTATATCTTCTAATAAAATTTGATATGGACTTTTTTCTCCGATACCTTGTTCTTTTTCTTCATCTTCAATATCAGAAACATCCTCTAATTTCATTGGTATTCCAGTTATTTGCCCTTTAAGTGCAGCTGCTATTAATTTTAGTTTTTCATTATCTGTAGTTGAAAATGAGTAAAGTAGTATAAAAAATGTTAATAATAATGTTATCGTATCTGCATATGTATCCATCCAAGAATTAGGATTAATATCATCTGGTTTTCTTCTTTTACGCGACATTCTTTTCTATACCATCTACATTTCCATCTTTATTGTATTTGGCTTTCTCCTTTTCATTTAAAAAGCTTGTTAGCTTTTCTTCTAAAATTCTTGTTGAATCACCATTCTTTATACTTAAAATTCCTACTAACATCATTTCCCTATTTTCTACTTCTCTTTGTCCTTTATTTTCAAGATTAAATCCTAATGGATTTAAAATTAAGTTTGCTAATAATGCACCATAAAAAGTAGTTATAAGTGCAGCTGCCATACCACTTGCTATATTATCTGGATTATCAAGCTCTGCAAGCATTTGTATAAGACCTACAAGTGTACCTATCATACCGAATGCTGGAGCATATGAACCCCATGTCTTATACATCTTTGCTCCCTTCATGTATCTTCCTTCAATTTCGGAAATATTATTATTTAAAATTTCAATTATTAAATCTGTTTCTATTCCATCAACAACTAGCTCTAATCCTGTTTTCATAAAGCTATCATTTATTTCTTCAATATCTGATTCTATTGCCAGTAATCCATCTTTTCTTGCCTTCATTGAAATTTCTTTAAATATATGTATTACTTCTACCTTATCTAATGCTGGAGTCTTGAATAATACCTTAGAAATACTCCCCATCATCTTTACTTCATCAAACGAAAATGTAATTAGAAGTGCTGCAAATGATCCACCAATAGTAATGATTACAGAAATTAAATCATAAAATCCTGATAGTCCAACATTTCCTTGTGATATTGCAAATACTATAAGACTTATTCCTAGTAGTATACCTATTGGTGTTAATATGTCATTTCTTTTCATTGTTAACCTCTTATTTATCTCTTAAGATTTATTATTTCTTGTAATAACTCATCACTTGTTGTTATTACTTTACTTGATGCTTGGAAAGCTCTTGTTGTAACTATCATTTCTGTAAATTCTTCTGATAGGTCTACGTTTGACATTTCTAATGCACCTTGAGTAATAAGCCCATGTTTTCCTCCATCAGAATTATACGTTGGTATTCCTGAATTTTTTGTTTCTTTATATATATTTGAACTAGTTGCTTCTAACCCATTTTGATTTACAAATGTCGCTATCTTCAATTGTTGATTACCATCAATTTTTTCACCATCTTCAAGCACATAAGATATTTTTCCATCTTTAGCTATATTGTATGATAAGACTCTTTTTGCTCCTTCCACACTTGGATCAACTGCATTTCCTTTATCATCTACAGCTGCTGGTATTTTTACTCTATTATCAGTTTCAGTTTTTTCATCATCGCTTGGTGTTTCTGGTATGTCTCCAACATCTGGTGTCTCATCAACATCCGGTGTCTCATCAACATCTGGTGCCTCATCAACACCACCAATCCCATCACTTTCATCATCGCTTGGTGTTTCTGGTATGTCTCCAACATCTGGTGTCTCATCAACATCCGGTGTCTCATCAACATCCGGTGTCTCATCAACATCTGGTGCCTCATCAACACCACCAATCCCATCACTTTCATCATCACT